>DASYRO010000192.1:0-8846 GCA_036004385.1 Candidatus Acidiferrales bacterium | reverse complement strand
TCGAGCGCCTTCTGAATGATGCGCTCGAGTTCCGCCGGCACCTCCGGATTCAGCCGCACCGGCGCCACGGGCACGCCGCGCAGGATGGAATCGAAAATCACCGCCGACGTTGTGCCGGAAAACGGCTGCCGGCCTGTGGCCATTTCGTAAAGCACCGCGCCCAGCGAAAACAAATCCGTGCGCGCGTCGAGCGCTTCGCCGCGCGCCTGCTCCGGCGACATATAGGCCACGGTGCCCACGGCAAGTCCCGGGCTGGTGAGGTGAGCTTCTCCACCCGCCGTAGGCAATGCTGAGGCGCCCAAATCTCCCGCATGTTCGGGCATGAGCTTGGCCAGCCCGAAGTCCAGAATTTTCGCGTGCCCGCGCTTGGTAACTAAAATGTTCGCGGGCTTGATGTCACGGTGAACGATCCCTTCGGAGTGGGCCGCATCCAACGCGTCGGCAATCTGAATGCCGATGTCCAGCAGCTCTTCCGTCGGTATAGGCTTGCCGGCGACGCGCTGGCGCAGCGTCTGGCCCTGCAAATACTCCATGGCGATGAAGGGCTGGCCGTTGTGCTCGGCGATTTCGTAGATCGTGCAGATGTTGGGATGGTTCAGCGCGGAGGCGGCGCGCGCTTCGCGCTGGAATCGCTCCAGCGCCAGGCGGTCGCGGGCCATTCCCTCAGGCAAAAACTTCAGTGCCACAAAGCGGCCGAGCGTGGTGTCTTCCGCTTTGAAGACCACGCCCATGCCTCCGCCGCCCAGCGATTCCAGTACGCGGTAATGTGCGACGGTCTGGCCGATCATGGTTTTTTGTCGCCTGAAGTGCGGTTGCGAATTTCCGTAAAGAAATTCTCGACCACGTGCAAGAGGTTTCGTGGTTCTTTGGGCTGCTCCAGGGAAGGCGCGAACAGGATCCGACCGTCTGGCGCCACGTCGTAATTCCGGCTTGTCCGTTCGACCAGATCGAGCCCTTCCGCCACCACTTTCGGCGTCCCCGCGCGGAAGGAGGGTTGCGTGGTGATATCGACCGACATCAGTCGCTCCCCACGGCTGACGTAATACAGCGTCTGGGAATCTCGCGACCACACCGGATACCCCCCGCCATTGGTGGAGATCTGCCACTTTCCTCCGGGCCCGGGGAACGGCTGCACATAGACCTGCATGCCGCCGGACTCGTTGGACATATAGGCGATCCACTTCCCGTTCGGTGAAAACACGGGGGCAATCTCAACAAACTGCGTATTCAGAAAGGGACGCGTCTGGCGGGGCGTCCCCGGCGGCGTCGAGGGGTCCGCGTCGAGGCTCAACATATAAATATCCGGGCCCGTTTCGGCGGTGCTTTGCACAAAGGCCACAAATTTGCCATCCGGTGAAATGGATGGCAGTCCTTGCGTCCGTGTGGAATTGGTCAGGCGCTCCGGCGTTCCGCTCCCGTCCGCCTGCCTCCACCACAAGTTGTGCGCCATGTTCGTGCCACTATTGGACGAGTACACCAGACGGCCGCCGTCCGGAGTGAAAACCGCGTCGCCGTTATTAGCGTCAAACGTCATCCGCTGCAAGGTGCCGCGTTGCAGGTCGCACAGGTAGACGTCGGAAGTGGTTTCTTGCATTGTCAGAGCCACACGAGTTCCATCCGGCGAAACGCGCAGATCGTCGTAATGATGAGCGGGCAAAGACAGTTTCTCCACCTTACCCTTGCGATCCGCCCACGCCAAGTTCTTCTGGATTTTGGTCTCCCCCATGCCGGGGGCGTAGACCAGCGTGCCGGTTGCGGAGACATCGTACTGGCCCGCGCCTCCGCTTCCCACTCTTACGCCCTCGAACACGGGAAATGGCGGGCCGGTCCGCACCATCCGCTTCAGATCGAAGGGCACGGCCAGCATCCCCCCGGTAAATCCCGTGATATCTTTTCCCGTCGCGTACTGCGCGTAGAGGATGTGACCGGTTGAAAGATAGCGCGGCCAGCTTCCCCCGTCGACAACCGTTTCCCGCTTGCCCGTCGCAAGCGACAGAAGCTCGATGTTGAACTGACTAGCCGAGTTGTCTTGATTCTGCGCGGTGACAACAACCATCACTGCGTGACTTCCGGGAAGAAACGACGTCCAACGCGGGAACTCAGTTTTCCACGGCTGCTCTACGGTAATCTTTTCAGGAGTGCCGCCACCCTCCGGGATGCGATACAACTCGTCTTTGTAGTGGAAAACGATCGTGCCGTCATCGCCCCATGTGGCGGCGACTCCGGGCCCTGTAATGTCACACAGAGCGATGGGCACTCCACCGCCCACGGGCACTTTCTTGAGTTTTCCGCCGGCAGAAAATCCCACCCACTGACCATCCGGAGAAAAAAACGGCTGTAAGGCTCCTTCTGTGCCCGGCAGCGGAACGACATCAAGGTTGTCCATCCTGCGCAGGAAAAGCTGCGAGCTGTTCGCGCTGGCGGCCGTAGCCGCCACCACGAACTTTCGCCCGTCCGGAGAGATAGTCACTCGCGCGCCCGCAGCATTTTGGACCAACGTAAGCGAGTCGAGGTCTATTTCAAATCGTGTCACCGCGGGTTCCGGCGGAGTGCGCAGCAGCATCACGGCCGCAACAGCGAACGCCAGGGTCATCACGCCGGCCACGGCCCACGGCAGCGCGCGCTTCCATGCGGGCACAGGCTCCGTCGTCACGGCAGACATCACCGCCGTCGATACCGACGAATCGGCCATCACTTCTTCGATCTGAATGCGCGCCTCGCCGATGGCCTGCAGCCGGCGGCGCGTGTCCTTCTCCAGACAGCGCCGCAGCAGTTTGCGGACCTGTGCCGGCGAATCCGCAGGCAGGGCTTCCCAGTCGGGTTCTGTTTTGATGACCGAAGCCAGTGTCTCCGTGGCGTCCTCGCCCTGGAAGACCCGCCGCCCGGTGAGCATTTCAAATAGCACGACGCCGAACGACCAGATATCCGCGCGGCGGTCCACCGGTTTGCCACGGGCCTGCTCAGGAGACATGTACGCCGCGGTTCCCAGGATGATCCCGGCTTTCGTCGCGGCCACACTCAGCGTCGGCGAAAAATCGAGGCTCGACGAAGGCGCCTGTGCATCGTCCGACAAGGCTTTGGCCAAGCCGAAGTCCAGCACTTTCACCTTGCCGTCCAGGGTCAGCTTGATATTCGCAGGCTTCAAGTCGCGGTGGATGACGCCGCGCTCGTGCGCGTATTCCAGCGCTTCCGCGATTTCTTTGGCGATGAGCAGCGCATCGTCGAGCGGCAGAGCGCCCTGCGCGATGCGCTCGGCCAGCGTGGGCCCTTCGACCAACTCCATCGCCAGCGCGCGAATCGCTCCTTCCACTTCCAATCCATGAATTGTGGCGATGTTGGGGTGATTGAGCGAGGCCAGCACTTGCGCTTCGCGCTCGAAGCGCGCCATGCGTTCGGCATCGTTGGCAAACGCCGCGGGCAGCACCTTCAGCGCGACGTCGCGGCCCAGCTTCGTATCGTTGGCGCGGTACACCTCGCCCATGCCGCCCGCACCCAGCTTGGCTGAGACGCGGTAATGCGCGATGGTTTGCCCAATCATGCGGTGGAAAACCTGAGAGAGAAAATCTTAGTCTGCGCGTGCAGTCAAGTCAATCCGAGGACCAAGCTAATTCTTCGATGCGTGGCCCGGAAAAAACCGGACTCGGTTGGCTGGCGACTACTTCGAGATCAACGCTTCAAATTCAGGCTCGCCATGCAGGCACATCAAGTTGGGTCCGGGCGGGACTAAGGTGTAAAGACCTGGTTCGCGCCTTGCTGCGCCGCTAGCTTCTCGAAGGCCTTCACGATATTGTCCCGTCTCGCGAACAAAGCGTCGAGCGCGGCAGCGTCAACCAGATCGCCAATCGCACGTTTGACCGTGGCCTTGTCGAGCGCCTTAATGCGATCGAAAAACACTCGGTCAATCTGGTTCAGTTTCTTGCCGATCTCGTACGGCTGCGCCAGCGTATTGGTGAATCCGCGC
Organism: Candidatus Acidiferrales bacterium; assembly: GCA_036004385.1. Classification (GTDB taxonomy): domain Bacteria; phylum Acidobacteriota; class Terriglobia; order Acidiferrales; family UBA7541; genus JACQDE01. The sequence goes on along the minus strand of DASYRO010000192.1, from coordinate 4,885 downwards.
GAATGATCGAGCAGGATGAGGTTCCCCTGCGGATCGATGAGCGGGCTGCCTTCGTGCCCGACGTCGAGGTTGGCCACGAGATCTTCGAACGCGTACGCGCGATGGAGCTGGTAGTTCCATCTGGCAGGATCGGGATTTCCCACGGACCCTTCGTCGATGCGCTTCAGCAGCCTCGTGTTCAACACCCAGAGCTGCAGCGCCGCCATCTCGCCGTTGTAGCGCACCTCCACCGTCGGGGGCACCATGTCCAGTCCGAGCACTCGATCGAGCTTGTACCCGGCGATTTCCCTGGCGTTTTCCAACTTATCGTCGTGCCGCTTCAGGGCCGCGCTAGCGGCCAGCCCGCCGGGCTTGAAGAAGGCGTGCCCTGTCGCGGTCGCCCGATCGATCACGGCCGTGCGGAGAAACTCTTCGTATTCTGCGTAGCGGCCGATCCATACCTTGGAGCTAGGCACGGCCTCTGGCACAGCGGCCTGAACCTCCCCGGCCGCTGTCGGAGGCTTCTGAGCCGCAGCCGGCGGCTGTTGCAGCGCAATCTTCCTTGCGCCTATCGCGCGGTCAACACTGAGCACGCTGAACGCCAGCGAGATCGAGAGCGCAAGCCTCAAAATCACGCCCATAATCGTCTCCTCTGTTCAAACCGAGATTCCAATTTTTGGCCGCCCGGCAAGGGCACGATCTTACCCCCACGGAGGCCGGCGGCGGCCAGATCCGTCGGGGAGTTTATAACTGATTGAAGTTGCGAGGTGAGCCAAAACCATTTCTTCCTGCCCCGGCAGTCTCGATGGGTTCTGTCTTGCCGTCTCAGGAAGTAATCAGCGCTTCAAATTCAGGGTCGCCATACAGGCCATCAGGTCGGGATCTTGCCGCGGCCAGTCCCAATTGGAATAGCCGGCCTCGAACGATCGCCGCAGCAATGCCAGGGCCTCTGCCTTTCGGCCCAGGACGCCATACGTGCACGCCGCGTTGTACAGGACGCTGGAATCATTCGTGCGCAGCGCGACGGCCATTTCCGCATGGCGGACGGCATCATCCGCGCGGCCCACGTTGGCGTAGTCCGCGGCCAGCAACCCGCGCGCGCGGACGTCTTCCGGCACCATTTCCAGTTGTCGCTCGAGAACGAGCATCTCCATATCGCGGAAGCGGCTGGCCAGCTCCACCTTTCCCAAACGGTCAAGGCAATTCGTGTAGGGAATATATACGTTGTAGTCGTCGCCGTTAGCCTCAATGGCGCGCTCGATCAAATTGGCGGCTTCCTGGAAACGCCCGGAGGCAAAATAGGCGCGCCCCAGAACATTGTAAGCACCGTCGCAATCCGGCTTTCGATCGATGGCCTGCAGGCAAAATCGAACAGCCTCATCGTACTGCTGCTGCGCGTAGCACATGCGCGCGCGGGCCACCAGCCCTTCCGCGAGTTGCGGGTCCACCGCCAGCGCCCGCTGGCACGCCGCCTCGCCTCTCTCAATCCACTCCGGCCCGCGGCCGTGATATTCGAAAAACATTCCGCACACATTGGCCACTCCGGCGTGCGCGGCGGCGAAGGATGGATCCAGCTTGATGGCCTGCTCGAACATTTGCAGCGCGAAGTCCAGGCTTTCCCGCCGCGTGTAACTCCGGCCGCGCAGAAAATAATCGTAGGCCAGAGAATTTTCCGTGGGCTTGCGCGCGATGGTCTTTTCTTCCTGCGGCGAGAGGTTGATGCGGAAGGCCTGGGCGATGCTGCGCGCGATTTCGTCCTGCACTTCGAAGACGTCGGCCATCTCGCGGTCGTAGCGTTGCGCCCAGAGCGTATGGCCGGTGCGCGTCTCCACCAGTTGCGCGGTGATGCGCAGGCGGTTTCCCGCGCGACGCACGCTGCCGCCCAGCACATATGCGGCGCTCAATTCCTGTCCGACTTGCGGCGCGGTGACCGGTTTATCGCGGTACGGCAGCATGGCCGGCCGCGGGAACACCTTCAGGTCGCGGATGTTGGCCAGCTCGGTGATGATGTCTTCGGTCATGCCGTCGCGGAAGTACTCGTCTTCTTTGGCGCTGCTCAGGTTTTCGAAGTACAGCACGGCGACGGATTTTTCCGCGCGTGCCGGCTCGCTCTTGGCCGCAGCCGTGGCCGCCGCGCTTTTCGCCGCGGACTCGCGCCCGCCGGATTCGAGATCGCGCTTGAGGCGCTTCAAATCCGCGCGCAATTCCGCGGCGGTCTGGTAGCGCATGTCGCGGTCTTTTTCGAGCGCCTTGTTGATGATGCGCTCCAGTTCCGGCGGCACCTGTGAATTCAATTGCCTGGGCGGCTTGGGAGTGCCGTGCAAGATGGCGTCGAAAATCACCGCCGAGGTGTTGCCTTCAAACGCGAGCTTGCCCGTGGCCATTTCGTACAGCACTACGCCGTAGCTGAACAAATCCGTCCGCGCGTCCAAGTCTTCGCCGCGCGCTTGCTCCGGCGACATGAACGCGACGGTTCCAATCGCCGTGCCCGGACTGGTGAGGTGCTCCGCAGGAACCGCGGTCACCTGTTCGGAGAGCGACGCCTCATCCGGCGCCGGCCGGCCGGACCTGGCCAGCTTTGCCAGACCGAAATCGAGCACCTTGGCCTGGCCGGAGTTGGTCACAAAAATATTTGTCGGCTTGATGTCGCGGTGGGTGATGCCTTTGGAATGCGCCGCGTCCAGCGCGTCCGTGATTTGAATGGCCAGGTCCAGGATGCGCTCGATCTTGAGCGGCTTGCCTTCGATGCGATGCTTCAGCGTCTGGCCTTCCATCAGTTCCATGACGATGAAAGGCTGACCATCGTATTCGCCGACCTCGTGAATGGTGCAGATGTTCGGATGGTTCAGCGCGGCCGCCGCGCGCGCTTCGCGGAGAAAGCGCTCCAGCGTGGAACGGTCGCGGGTGGAATCCGGCGGAAGAAATTTCAGGGCCACGCTGCGGCCCAGCACGGTATCCTGCGCGCGATAGACCACGCCCATGCCCCCGCCGCCCAGCTTGTCCTGCACGTTATAGTGCGAAATGGTTTTCCCAATCATCCGATGCCCATCCTGAGCGCACGAAGCTTAGACTGCACCTGCAGCTAAGTCAACGCGGCGCGCGCGCGTCAAATTGCAGATGGCCCTGAGGCGGGACCCGAGTGGCAGGCGCGCCGCAGCATGGCAGGCCGCTGTGGAGCAGACGGAGATGTACAGGAATCCGGCGGCGCGACGCAAAACGAACCCGTGGCGGCCTGCTAGTGTGAATGGGCCGGGCGCAGGTCAATTCGAGTAGCAACCCAATGACCCTGCTCGTCGGCTTTCACCAGGCAAATCACGATGGAGCCCACTTTAAATTCACTGCGCTCCGCACCCACCGCCTTCTTGGCTTCCTGTTTGGTCCACTTGGTGGAGTCGTTGAAGGCGACAACAAACTTCTCGTTGCCCTTGGTCACGGTCATCGTGGACTTGGCATCGTCCACGGCGATAATCTCACCGGTAATCTTCCGCTCCGCGGGTTTTTTCTTGGCCGCCTTCTCCTGCGCGGCGACCAGCCCGGCCGCAAATGCCAACGCCACAAAAACGGTCAGCAGCTTCCTCATGACAACCTCCCTCCGGGGACTGCCGGATTCCAGTGGGCACAGTGTAGTCTCCGCTGCGAACCCAGTCAATGCGATGCGCGGCGCTCCACGGGCGGCCCGGTTCCTTGTCCCGATCTTCAATTTTCTCTTTTCTATTTTCTGTTTTTAGTGCTGCGGGAAATTCATCTTCTTCACGATGGCCTGAAAGCGTGGCTCGGAGCGCAGCGCATCCAAACTCGGATCGACCTGAATCCAGGACATCCACCACGAACGCTCTTCGTAAGCTTTCTCCAACCACGTCAGCGCCTGCTCCTTATCGCCCAATCCGCCATACACCATGGCCACGTCGTAGGGCGAAACAAATCCCGTCTTGGCGCGCTCCTTCAGCGCCGCCAAATACTTCAGGGCCTCGGCGCGATTGCCGGTGACGGCGTACGCGCGGCCCAGCACGCCCATGGTCATGGAGATTCCGGCGAGCTCATGCGCCTTTCGCAGTGCGGCCAGAGCTTCGGCGTGCTGCCCTTTTTGCAGGTACGCCCAACCCATGAAAAAGTCTCCAAACCAGTAGTCGGGATCAATTTCCAGGGCTTTTTTCTGGCGCAGGATGGTTTGGTCGTAGTCCCGCGCGAAGTAATAGGCGATGCCCGCCCATGAGTTCGCCTCGGCCGATACGGGGTCGAGCTGCTGGACGCGTTTGGCTTCTTCGAACGCTTCGGACTGGCGTCCGACCGCCAGTAGATACCAGCAATAGTATTCATGCGCCCGGACCAGGTCCGGTTGCAGACGGATGGCTTCTTTCAGCTCCGCTTCCGCGCCGGCCCAATCCAGTTCGCCCATGAATTTTTCCACGCCCAGCGACGCCCGCGCTGCCGCCAGCGCCGGGTCCAGCTTCAAGGCCTTCTCCGCATTTTCTTTCGCCTTGGGCCACGCTTCGCGCGGCGAGAGCGTGAAGTCAACCGTAATCAAATACCAGTCCGCCAAACCCGCGTAGGCCGACGCATATCCCGGGTCTTTCTCGACGGCCCGGTTCAGGTACTCGTACCCTTTCTTAATTCCGTCTTCCGTAAATTTGTCCGAATAATACCGGCCTTTCAGGTACAACTCATAGGCTTCGGGATTCTCCGTCGCGCGCTTGGTAAGCTTTTGCTGTTCGCTGCCGCTGAGCTGGAGTTTTAAATTATCGGTGATGGCCCGGGAAATTTTTTCTTGTACGGCGAGCACGTCGGCCATCTTCTGCGTGTATTGCTCGCCCCAAAGCTGCGATCGCCGCGCGATGTCGGTCAGCTCCGCGCTCACTACCACGCTATCGCCGCGCTGCGTCACTCTGCCGGTGACGATGGCGCGAAC
>DASYRO010000191.1:0-5926 GCA_036004385.1 Candidatus Acidiferrales bacterium | reverse complement strand
AGCAGGTCCGCATCCGACCCGACCGCGACGGTGCCCTTGCGCGGATAGAGTCCGAATAATTTCGCCGGCCCCGTGGAGACGAGCTGCACGAAGCGGTTCGGCGAAAATCTCCCGCCGTGCACCCCGCCGGAATAGACCAGGCTCAGCCGATGCTCGATGCCCGGCCCGCCGTTGGGAATTTTTGTGAAGTCGTCCTTGCCCAGCTCTTTTTGTTCTTTGTAGCAGAAGGGGCAGTGGTCGGTGGAGACCATCTGCAGCGTGTCCCTGGCCAGGCCCTGCCAGAGTTTTTCCTGGTGCCACTTTTCACGCAGCGGCGGCGTGAACACGTACTTCGCGCCTTCGAAGCCGGGCGCGTCCATGTTTTCGAGCGAGAGATAGAGATACTGCGGGCACGTTTCCGCGTAGGCGGGCAGGCCGCGGTCGCGCGCCTCGCGAACTTTTTCGAGCGCGTCGTTGCAGGAAAGATGCACGATGTACACGGGCGCGCCGGCCATTTCCGCGAGCGCAATCGCACGCCCGGTGGCTTCTGCCTCCGCTGTCGTCGGACGCGTCAGCGCGTGATACTTCGGCGCCTTCTTGCCTTCTGCGAGCGCGCGCTGCACGATGACGTCAATCGCGCCGCCATTTTCCGCATGCATGCAGATGAGCCCGCCGTGCTTTGCGGCCTGCGACATGGCCTTGAAAATCGACGCATCGTCCAGCATGAACACGCCGGGATAAGCCATGAACAGCTTGAAGCTGGATACGCCTTCGCGCACCAGCGCGCCCATTTCTTCGAGTTGCGCGTCTTTCAGATCGGTGATGATGCAATGGAAGGCGTAATCCGCGGCGGCTTTGCCGTCGGCCTTTTTCATCCACGTTTCGAACGCCGTGCGCAGTGTCTGGCCTTTGTACTGGATGGCGAAATCAATCAGCGTGGTCGTGCCGCCGAAGGCTGCGGCGATGGTGCCGGTCTGAAAATCGTCCGCGCTGGTTGTGCCGCCGAAGGGCATGTCCAGATGCGTGTGCACGTCAATGCCACCGGGCATGACGTAGCAGCCCTTCGCATCAATGATTTTTGTCGCGCCTTCGGTGGGCAGTTGCGCGGCAATCGCGGAGATTTTGTCGCCCACGATGCCGACGTCGGCTGCGTACGTATCCGTCGCCGTCACCACCGTGCCGTTTTTGATGACCGTATCAAATCGCATAAGAGCCTCGTAGCGCCGGCGCCTGCCCTGAGCTTGCCGAATGGGTCTCGCCGGCTCCGCTGATCTTTGTCGTCATTCCAAGCGCAGCGAGGAGTCTGCTTAGCCGGAAACTTTCGACGCTTTTTGATAGTGGGGCAAAACGTCGCGCTTATAAACTTCCAGCGTCTTTTCTTCTTCGCCGCACATCAGATAAATATTGAACTGCGTTACGCCTGCCCTCTTCAGGCGCTCAAGCTTTTCCAGATGCGCGGTCACCGGCCCGACTAAACAGAAGCGGTCTACCACGTCGTCGCTGACGAAATTCGCGTTGTCGCTGCCCACTTCGCAGTGATGCTGATAATCATAGCCGCCGCGATTGCGCACGTAGGAAGTCAGCGCGGGCGGCAACTCTTCCGGCTTGTAGCGCGAAATCAGGTCCATCACGTGGTTGGACACCAGGGCAGGGAACCAGCGCACGCGCTCGCGGCATTTTTCCAGGTCCGCGTCCACCCACACTGGCGCCGCGGACATGATTTCAATTTTACTGAAATCGCGCCCGGCTTCCTGCGCGCCTTCGCGGACGAATCCCACGCACCACTCGATCAAGTCGGGATCGGCGAATTGCAGGATAACGCCGTCGGCGACTCGTCCGGCGCAGCGCAGCGCTTTCGGACCGTAGCCCGCCACCCACACTTGCGGCGCGTGGCCGTTCGTCCAGGTGAGGCGCGCGTCCTTGCCTTCGTACTGAATCGTCTGGCCGCTGTTCAGCGCGCGGAAATCGCGGATGAATTCTTCCATGTAGTCGAGCGTGGTCGGCTTTTTGCCCAGTACGCGCCGCGAACTGTCGCCGCGGCCGATGCCCAGCACCATGCGCCCGCCGGAAATCAGATTCATCGTGGCGAAGAGGCTGGCGCAGACGGTGACGTCGCGCACGGCGGGATTCGTGACGCACGGGCCGATGCGCAGGCGTTTGGTGTTCGCCGCCATCAGCGTCATCAGCGGCATGCACTCCTTCCACAGCACGTGCGAATCGAACAGCCAGCCGTATTCGAACCCGCACTCTTCCGCTTGCCGCGCGAGCGCTACGACGCGCTCAACGGTGATGTCCGGCTTAAGCGTTATGCCGAATTGCATGTTCATACTCCTTTTTTTTCACTGAGCGATTGCAAGTCCGCGTCATTGAGTGATTGAGTGAATGGCGATTGAGTGATTCAGGAATTCAAAGCTGCGATTGTTGCGTTTGGTATTTTCCTCAATCGCTCAATCACAAATCACTCAATCACTCAATCCCTGAAATCAACATCCACTCAATCACTCACTCTTTTCCTACTGCGCCTGTTCCGTTTCCGGCAAACGAATCGTCATCAACGCATAATACGCGCTGAAGCCTACCGCAAAACCGACGAACCAGGCGTAGCTATACAGTGCGCGCATGGGCTCGTAAATTAATCCTAAAAATGCCGCGCCGCATCCCGCAGCCAGCGCGGCAAGGCCATTCCAGTTGACGCCGCGGGAAAATTCATACTCGCCGCCGCGTTGATACAGGTCAATGAGAGAAAGCTGCTTTTTTCGCAGCAGGTAATAATCGCAAATCAGAATGCCGGCAATCGGCCCGAGAAATCCCGAATATCCCACGAGCCACGTGTAGAGATACGTTTCGTAATTGGCCAGAAGTTTCCACGGCATCATGGCCACGCCGAGAATGCCGGTGATGATTCCTCCGGTGCGAAAGCTGATGCCGCGCGGCCATGCGTTGGAAAATGCGTTGGCCGGAGAGACAACGTTGGCGGCGACGTTGGTCGTCAGCGTGGCGACTACAACGCCGGCCAGAGCGATGGCCACGGCCAGCGGCGAGTCCAGTTTTCCAGCAAGCGCGACCGGGTCCCAGATAGCTTCGCCAAAAATCGCCACTGTCATCGAAGTGACGGCGATGCCAATGAACGAATATAGCGTCATCGTCAGTGGCAGGCCCAGGCTTTGCCCGACGGCGTGCGCGCGCTGGCTTTTGGCGTAACGCGTGAAGTCGCAGATGTTCAGCGCCAGCGTGGACCAGAAGCCGACCATGCCTGTCAGCGACACGACGAAGAACGGCAGAAATTCGCGAAACGTCGCAAACTTTCCCGGTGAGCTGAACATCGGCCCGAAACCGCCCGCCTTCATGTACGCCCACGCCAGGAGCGCCAGCGAAATCACGATCAAAAACGGCGCGCCGTAGTCTTCCAGAATGCGAATGGATTCCGTCCCGCGGATGACCACGTACATGTTCATGGCCCAGAAGGCGAAGAAGCAGATCCAAATCCCGGCGGGGACATTTTTCCAACCACTCCACATCGAAAGCAGGATGGTGTGGATGGCCTGTCCGCCAATCCACGTTTGAATGCCGAACCACCCGCAGGCCACCAGCGCGCGCGCCACGGAAGGCACGTTGGCGCCGAGCACGCCGAACGCCGAGCGCGCAAACACCGGGAAGGGAATTCCGTACTGCGCGCCCGCGTGCGAGTTCAGCAGCATAGGCACCAGCACGATCATGTTGCCCAGAAAAATCGTAAAGATTGCCTGCTTCCAACTCATCCCGCCGGCAATCAGGCTCGACGCCAGCATGTAGCTGGGAATGCAGATAGCCATGCCGATCCACAACGCGGCAAACTCGTACGCGCCCCAGCGTCGCTGTTCTGGTTTGGTTGGCGCCAGGTCTTCGTTGTAAAGCGCACTTCCGCGAATAGCCTCCAGCTCTTTCGCGCTGGCGTCCGATGGTGCAGCCTTTTCGTTTGCGCTGGCGGCGGTCATTTTTCCTTGAGAGATTTTTCTCTCATCTGTGTTGATCTGTGTTCATCTGTGGTTTCAGATTCTGTCAGTAAATGTTCGACTCGCGCTTCCGCCCGGTGTAGTCGATGTACACCGTCTTCAACTCGGTATAGAAATCAATCGCCACGCGGCCCATTTCGCGCAGGCCGACGCCGGTAGCCTTCATCCCGCCAAACGGAAGCTGCGCTTCGCCGCCGACGGTGGGCGAATTTACGTGCGTGATGCCGGTTTCAATCTTGTCGATGAACTCGAAGATTTTCGCCGCGTCGTTCGAGTAAATTGAGCTGGAAAGGCCGTAGCGCACGGAATTGGCCACGCGCAGCGCCTCGTCAAAATCGCGCACGCGGATGACGCTCAGCACCGGCCCGAAGACTTCGTCCTGCGCCAGCGTGCTGTCCCATTTGACGTGGTCGAAAATTGTCGGCGCGACGTAGTAGCCGTTGTAGCCCGGCCCACTCAGCCGCTCGCCGCCGAGCAGCAGCTTGGCTTCTTTCTTCCCCACTTCGATGTAGTGCAAGTCCGTTTTCAACTGCGACTCGTCCACCGCCGGGCCCATATCCATGCCCGGCTCGAGCCCGTTGCCGGTTTTCAATTTTTTCGTGCGTTCAACGAGCATAGCTACAAACTGGTCGGCCACTTTTTCTTCGACCACCACGCGGCTTGTGGCCGTGCAGCGTTGCCCGGTGGAGGCGAACGCTCCGAACACGGTGGACTCCACGGCCAGCTGCAGGTCGGCGTCGGCCAGTATGACGATGGGATTTTTCCCGCCCATCTCGCACTGGCACTTTTTCATTTTGCGCGCGCCTTGCGCGTAGAGTTCGCAGCCCACTTCGTTCGAGCCGGTAAACGAAATCGCCTTCACGTCGGGATGCTGGAGTAGCTCGTCGCCGACTTCGCTGCCGGAGCCGACGACCATATTGAGTACGCCCGCGGGGATGCCCGCCTGCTCGAAAATTTCCGTCACCTTCGCGCCGGTGAACGCCGTTAGCGTGGCCGGCTTGAACACGACCGTATTGCCCGCGACCAGCGCCGGCGCCATCTTCCACACGGGAATGGACACCGGGAAATTCCACGGGGTGATCGCCGCGACCACACCCAGCGGCTGCTTCACTGTGTAGGCAAAATTTTTCGGGAGCTCGCTGGGCACGGTTTCACCGCCGATGCGCCGCGATTCTCCGGCCATGAAGTCGAGAATGTTGATGGACTTGATCACTTCGCCCAGCGCGTCCTTGAACGTCTTGCCTTCTTCGCGCGTGAGGATGCGCGCCAGCTCTTCCTTTTGCTGGTCCATGACGAGTGCCGCTTTGGCGATGATGCGGCCGCGCACCGGCGCCGGCGTATCGCGCCACGCGGCAAACGCCGCTTTGGCTGCGGCGATGGCCTCGCGCGTTTCTTCGCGCGACGATAGCGGCACGAGGCCGACCACTTCGTCCAGATTCGCGGGGTTGCGACGTTCGCTGGTGCGCGTGGCTTTGGATTCCACCCACTTGCCGTTGATGAAATTGCGACAGATTTGCGTTGCGGTCATTGCGGTTGCCATGATGGTTTCCTTTTCTCCCGGTGGTGGCGGGACGCCCTGCTATGAGTATGAGGGAAAGATGGTGAAGCGACTCGGAGCAAACGTCAAGGGGCATGTCGGGCGGGGATGAGTCTGCTATTCTAAGGAGACCAGCCACCGGCCAAATCCACTCGTGAGGTGCAACATGCTCCGACTTCGCAAAGTCTTCGCGCTGCTGGCGCTGGCCGTGGCCACGATTTCACTGGCGGGCTGCCCGAAGGGGACGACCATCAGCGAGATCAACGCCGACCCGGGGCGCTTTCGCGATAAGGAAGTGTCCATCGAAGGCCGCGTGGTGACTTCGTTCGGCGTCGCCGGCGACGGCGCCTACGAATTGGACGACGGCACGGGGCGCATTTGGGTGATTTCGAGCGGCGGTGGAGTCCCCAGCCAGGGC
>DASYRO010000190.1:0-14599 GCA_036004385.1 Candidatus Acidiferrales bacterium | reverse complement strand
GCCGGCGAAGTAGCGGAGCACTTCCGCCACCATGGGAATATCCACATAACGCGATTCGAAGATGGGCTTGCCGTTGTCGAGCGTTTCGAGGGTGGCGAGTTCTTCGGCGTGCTGGTCCACCAGGTCGCCGAGACGCCAGAGTATGCGCCCGCGATCCGACGCGGACATCTCCGGCCACTTGCCGGATTCGAACGCTTTGCGCGCGGCTTGCACGGCGGCGTCGGCATCGCGGTCGGAGGCTTCGGCGATGACGGTGAGTGTTTCACCCGTGGCGGGATTCAGCGTAGGATAGGTTTTCCCGTCGGCGGCGTCGAGCCATTGGCCGCCGATAAAAAGCTTGCCGGGTTTCGGTTGTGCGGATGTTGTAGCCATCGTTCCTTCGCGATGCCGAAATTCGAAATTGGGCGCAGCAAGCAGCGCCCCTACCACTATTTCCCTTTGAACGACGCCTGCCGTTTGCCGACGTAGGCGGCGATGCCTTCCTTGGCGTCTTCGCTGGTGAACAGCAGTTGCTGCAGTTCGCGTTCGATGGCCAGCGCTTCCTGGAACGGCACTTCGCTGCCGCTTACGATGGCGCGCTTGATGCGGCCGACCGCGCGGGAGGCTTTGTTCGGCGGGCAGAATTGCCGCGCATAGGCCATCACGTCGTCCCAGAAATTCTCTTTGTCGTAGATGTAGTGAATCAGGCCGAACTCGATGGCCTCTTCGAAACTAAACGTGCGGCCCGTGGTCATCAACTCCATCGCGCGGGCACGGCCGATGATGCGCAGCATGCGCTGCGTGCCTCCAGTGCCGGGGAGCACGCCGAGGTTGACTTCGGGCAGGCCGATTTTGCCCCCTTCTTTTTTGGCGATGCGGATATCGCAGGCCATGGCGATTTCCAGGCCGCCGCCGACGGTGTGACCGTTGAGCGCGGCGATTACCAGCTTGGGGGTCTGCTCCAGGCGCGAGAGTGTCTCGTTGGCGTGCAGGCAGAAATAATATTTGAACTGCGGGTCCACGCGATTGAGCATGGGGATGCTCGCGCCGGCGGAGAAAAATTTCTCGCCGGCGCCGCGCAGTAGGATGACATGCACGCTTTCGTCCATGCGCGCGGAAAGAATGCATGCGTCGAGCTGCTGCATCATTTCGTACGTGTAGGTGTTGGCCGGGGGATCGCACATCTCCAGGATGGCGATGCCGTCTTCCACGCGATAGTTCACCAGCGTTTTTTGTTCCACGGTCTGTGAGGTAGCCATGGTCATTTTCTCCCCCTCCAATTATAGCGGGCCGCAGCGCCGAGCGGGACCGCCTACATCCCTGCGCGAAACTTCGAGCCGGCCGCGGCGCGATGCAGGCGGGCGGTTCGAGAATCAGCAGCGCGGCCGCTGGCAGCCCGCACTCCGTTACGCGGCGCGCGGTGGCCGTTGGCCACGCCTTGCAAAAAAATCTCCGCCATGGTGTCGGCAATAGATTCAGGCGAAGGATCCACCTTCGGTTTATGCCAGGTGTAAATCCAATTCATCATGCCGAACAGGCTGAGTACCGCGACACGCGGATTCATGCGTCGCGCCGTGCCGGCGCGGCGCAGGTCCTCAAAAATGTCCAGCGCGAGCGAATAATAACGCTTCTTGATTTCGGCGATTTCGCGGCGGTAGCCGCCGGCAAGCACTTCCGCTTCGTGAGAGAGCACTTTCATCTCCACGGGGTGCTGGAGAAAGTAATCGAGATGATTGCGCACGAGGATGCGCACGCGCGCGACAGGTTCGGTCACGCCGGCGAGGCGCTCTTCCAGGCGGAGGACGATCTCAGAAAACGTGTAGAGCTGGATCAGGTAGAGAAGCTTCTGCTTGCTTTCGAAGTAGTAGTAGAGGCCGGAGAGCGAAACGCCGGAGGCGCGGGAGATATCGCGGATGGAAGCCCCTTCGTAACCCTTTTCGGAAAAGACCACGGCGGCATGACGCAGGATGCGCGCCAGCTTCCGATCGAATGCCGGATAGTGGCTGTGCTCGGGTTTGGACATGAACGCCGCCTGAGTCGAACGTTCGTTCGAAAATGTATCGTGCTTCGCAGGCGGAGTCAAGCAAAGAAAGAGTTTCAGCGATCGGTGGCCAAAAAAATATTCTTGCATCCGCACAGGAAGTCGCCGCGTCAGATGGACGGGAAGCGAGCGACCATGAACGCATCCGCTTGTTGTTGCAACGGATATGGTAACCTGATGCAAGCTCCCGGCATGACGCGGGCGCCGGGAGCGCAGCGCTCTGATTCCATGGATCGAGCCTCCGCCAATCCGGGGCAAGCGCACGGCAGCGTTTCCGAGGGCGAAGGCACGCTCGTCGCGCAGGCCAAGTCTGGAGACACGCGCGCGTTCGAAGAGCTGGTCAGCCGGTACGAACGCAAAATTTTCCGCCTGGCCATGAACATCACGCAAAACAAAGAGGACGCGGAAGACGTGATGCAGGAGGCCTTCCTGAAGGCCTACGCACACCTGGACAATTTTCAAGGCGATTCGCGCTTCTACACGTGGCTGGTGCGCATTGCCGTGAACGAAGGATTGATGAAGCTGCGCAAGCGGCGGCCGGGTCAGATTTCCATCGACGAACAAATTGAGACGGACGACGATTTTGTCGCGCGCGAGCTGGAAGACTGGGGCCCCAGCCCGGAACAGCGTTACGCGCAATCGGAATTGCAGGAGATTTTGCGGAACGCAATCGGTGAGCTCGACCCGTCGTTCGGAATCGTGTTTGCCTTGCGCGACATCGAAGACCTCTCCACGGAAGAGACGGCGGAAATCCTGGGGCTTTCCGTTCCCGCCGTGAAGTCGCGCCTGCTGCGCGCGCGGCTGAAACTGCGCCAGAAATTGAACCGATACTTTCGGAAGCGAGAAGAAAATTGAAGTGCAGTGACCTCATTAAAGAGCTGAGTAGTTACTTGAACGGCGAATCCGATCGGACGCTGATGTCCGAAGTGGAGCGGCACCTGGCCCATTGTACAGACTGCCGGCTGGTTGTAGATACCACGCGCAAAACGATACACTTGTATTGTAACTCCCAGCCGGCGCCGCTTCCGGACGACGTCCGTGACCGATTGCATAAAGCGCTGGAGAATCGCCTGCGACGCCGCCCGAGCTGAGGCGCTGCGCTCCGCTCGTTTATTCCGTCCAACCGCAGCAGCCATCCGTCCGCCAATTCTTTCGACAATCTTTCTTCTGTTTTGCCTTCTCAGTTTTGCGGAGCCCTTCCCCGCCCTGCGCGCCGCCTGCGCGGATGACGGCGATGAGAAGTTGCGCATCTCGGCAGAGGCCTACGAAAAAAAAGCGCTCGAACATTTCTACAGCGCAGAGTTTCGCGAAGCCGAAACGCAGTACCGCAACGCGGTGGCCCAGCAGCCGGATAGTCCTCTCTACTGGAACGGCCTGGCGGACTCCTGCCTGTTCCAGTTGCTGCAAGCGGCGGGACGCCTGGATTCACGGCTGTACTCCGCCGCCAACGAGTTCCTGAGTGAATCGCCGCCGCCACCGGAGAGGACGCTGCTCGCCGCCATGTGGGGCGCGCTCCAGCGCGGACGAATGTTGGCGGAAAAACGCGTGCGCGAAAATGCGGCCGACGCCGGCGCGCACTACGCGCTGGCCGTGAATTACGCGATCGAGGCGCATTATTATCTGAACCTGGCGCGCAAGCCGCTCGACGCGCTGCGCCCGGCCAGCAAAGCGCGCGCCGAGGCGCTGCGTACTCGTGAGCTGGACCCGCAAAACAGCGACGCCAATCTGATCCTGGGCGGATACGAATACGCCGTAGGCAGCGTGCCATTCGGCTTTCGATGGCTGCTGGCGCTGGGAGGATATTCCGGCTCCAAGAAACGCGGCATCGCTCTGGCCCGCGATGCCATGTTGAACGGCAAGCGCGCGTCGTCGGGAGCGATGGCCCTGCTGGCCGTGGCCTACGGGCGCGAGAAAATGTACGTGTACAGTCGCGAGCTGTTCCAGCAACTGGTGCGGCTCTTCCCGCGAAACTACCTCTATCAGATGGAAATTGCGCGGACCTATCAGCAGGAGAAAAATCTGGGAGCGGCGGTGGAAGTATGTAAGAACGTGGCGCGGAAATACGAGGCGCGGGCTGCGGGGTTCGAGCGCGTGGATGCGGTAAAATTGTATTTCCAAATCGCCACGCTGCTCGTGGAACACGGCCGGCCCGAAGAGGCCGCGGAATATTATCAGAAACTAACCAGCCAGCGGCCGGAGGGCGCGTTGCACGGAAAAAGCTATCTGTGGCTGGGGGAATTCTACCGTACGCGGCACGATCGCGAGAAAGCGCGGGCCATGTACGAAAGAGCCCGGCAACTCCCGTTCCTCGAAATTCAAAGACAAGCCGCGGCGGGACTGAAAAAGCTGTAGAGTACTCGCGCACGAATTGCGTCTGAAAGGGCAGGAGCCGCATGAGACGAAAAGCCATCGTCAGATTCGTACTGTTCGTAGGTGCGCTCGCCGCAGCGCCGTCCGTGCGATTGACGCAAGCAACTCCTCAGAATCCCGGGCCTGCAAGCGCCGGCCAATGGACGAGCGCCGACAAATCCGCAATGGCGAGCCGCGTCCGCGAAGAATTCCTGCACGCGTGGAATGCCTACAAGCAATACGCCTGGGGCCACGATGAGCTGAAGCCGCTCAGCAAAAGCGCGCGCGATTGGTACCGCGTCCCGTTGTACATGACCCCGCTGGATGCGCTAGACACCATGATTCTGATGGGGCTCGACGAGGAAGCTGCCAAGACGCGGGAATACATCGCGCAGAATTTGCGGTTTGACCACGATATCTCCGTCAAGAATTTCGAAATTACCATCCGTATGCTCGGCGGCCTGCTCAGCAACTATCAGCTCACCGGCGACAAACGCCTGTTGGATTTGGCGAAAGATCTGGGCGACCGCCTGCTGCCGGCATTCAACTCAAAAACGGGAATGCCTTACGTGTTTGTGAATTTGAAGACCGGCGCGGTGCGCGAACACAACAGCAATCCCGCGGAAATCGGCACGCTGCTGCTTGAATTCGGCACGCTCAGTAAGCTGACCGGAAATCCGATTTACTACGACAAAGCCAAGCACGCGTTGGTACAGGTTTACAGCCACTCGTGGAACGGGCTGATGGGCTCCGGCATCAACGTGGAAACCGGAGTGTGGACCGACGGCGAGAGCCACATCAGCGGGCTGATTGATTCCTATTACGAATATTTGCTGAAGAGCTGGCTGCTCTTCGGCGACAAAGATTGCCAGAAGATGTGGCGAGAGAGCATCAAGGGAGTGAACAAATATCTTGCGGATGAAACTCCCACCGGGCTCTGGTACCGCCACGTGGAACTGAATAATGGCCGGCTCATCTCGCAACGCTTCGGCGCGCTGGACGCGTTCTTCCCTGGCGTGCTTGCGCTTTCCGGCGACCTCGGCCGCGCGAAACGCCTGCAAGATTCCGCATTCAAGATGTGGACGACGTTCGGAATCGAACCGGAAGAATTTGATTATTCCACGATGAAGATCACGTCGCCGGCGTATCCGCTGCGGCCGGAAATCATCGAATCGGCATTTTATTTGTACCGCTTTACAAACGACTCCAAGTACCTGGACATGGGGAAGACGATTTTTGAGAGCTTAGTGAAATACTGCCGCACGGATGCAGGCTATGCGGCGTTGCGCAACGTCGAGACGAAAGAAAAACGCGACAACATGGAAAGCTTCTTTCTGGCGGAGACGTTGAAGTATCTCTACCTGCTTTTTGCGCCGCCCGAAACAATTGACCTGAAGAAAGTAGTCTTCAATACGGAAGCCCACCCCATCAAGAAAACCTGGTAGGTCTGCGATTGCCTCTAAAGCTCGCCATACTGTGCGCCGGCAGAAAGCTTCGATTTCAAATTTGAAATTTGAGATTTGAAATTTAAAAGAGAAAACTTACCCGCAGTGTTCCCAGAGGGGAATGCGCGTCCCGAGCTGTTTTTCCTCAGCCAACTCGAAGACGCGCGCGGCAACGGCCACGTCCCAGATGGCGATGCCGTTGGACTTGAACAGCGTAATCTCATCGTCACTGGAGCGGCGGCGGATGCGACCGGCTACGATATCGGCTAGTTCGCGTACCGCGGACCAGCTCGTCTCATCGGCGGCGAACGCCTGGATCAAGTCGCCAGCCTCCTGGCGCGATTGCGCGATGGAATCCACGGCGATTAAGGACGCGCGCGCAACCGCCGCGTCGTCCAGTTCCCGCTTCTGCGGAAAATTGGCGCCGATGGCGTTGATGTGCATGCCCGGGGAAAGCCACTCGCCGAGCACGACCGGCGAACTGGAACTCGTCGCGGCAATGACGATGTCCGCGCCGCGCACGGCTTCTTCCGCCGAAGGCGCAGGATCGACGCGGAGTCCGAGCCTGGCAGACATTTCCGTGCAAAACTGAGCGCGGCGTTCCGGATTGCGTCCAAAGGCACGAATGTGTTCGAGTTTGCGGACGGCGGCGACAGCTTCGATTTGCGTGCGCGCTTGTAAACCTGTGCCTACGATTCCGACGTTGCGCGCATCTTCGCGAGCCAAGAATTTGGTGGCGATGCCGCTGGCCGCGCCGGTGCGCATCTGTCCCAGATAGTCGGCTTCGAGAAGGGCGACGAGTTCGCCGGTGCCAGTGCGAAACAGCGGTACGACGAAGCGCAGCCCGCTGCGCGCGCTGGTGTACAGCTTCATGCCCATGTAGCCGGTGATGCTGTCCGCCGCGGCCATGTAATGAAGATAGGCGCCCTCTTTGGGATGCAGGCGTTGCCGCGAATGCACGACGGCGCTGCCGTCAGCAAGGTGCAGAAAGGATTCTTCCACCGCCGCAAGGGCGATGGACATGGTCAGCAGCGAGCGAACGTCGGATTCAATGAGGAGCAGAGCCATTAGCAACGTGCGGGCGCAATCCAGAGCAGCGGCGCCGTTACGAGAGACGCCGACAATCGCCTCTACTTGAGCTGAACGAGGAAGGTCCGGCCGGAGGCCCTCATGTCAATCTTGTCCTCACGCGCCAGCCAGCCCAAGGCCATGTGCAGAATCGTATCGTTCGTCTTGAGTTGCTTCTTCAGGGCCGTCATTTTGAGCGGACCCTGGGATTCCAGCGTCTGCCAGATGAGTCCGGCGGTTTCCCCGACTTTTTGGATGAGCATAACGTTCCCTCGGCGTGCGGCTAGAAAATGGTGGCACGGCCGAGACGGAAATGCAACGCGACGCTAGAAATTAATGCGGAAGCGAAGGACGCGAGCGCCCGACGTATCGAGCACCAGCAATTCGCTGCGTGGAGACAGGGTCAGACGGAGAGTGCCGACCCTTTCCGAGTACAAGTGGCCGCCGCCGTTGGTTTCCATCTTGTGCTCACCGTCGAGGGACCACACGTCAATCGTTCGCCGCGCGCTGTTGGCGATAAAAACAGAATCGCGGGATACGGCGATGCCCGTCAGCGCATTTTCTGGCAGTGCCGCACCCTCCGGCGGCGGAATCTCCCATTGCGAGACGAACTCCCCCGCCCGCGAAAATTTTTGGACACGGTGATTGCCGGCATCCAGGACGTAGAGCAACCCGTCGGCGCCGATGGCCAAAGCGGTGGCCGGATCAAATTCTCCGGGAGCAGATCCTCGCTGGCCCCAGGACTTGATCCCCCTGCCGCGATTGTCGAATGCCAGAATGCGGTGGCCGTCGTCGCTCAGCACGAAAACATATCCATCGGCATCCACTTTCACATCGCCAGGACAGTTCAGGCGCCGGCCTGCGCCGCGAAGGACTCTCAATCGCACCGCGGAAAAAAGAAAGATCTGCACAGAGTTCTGTTGGCAATCGGAAACGTAGATCGCATCGCCGCGATCCAGAGCGATCCCCGACGGCTGCCGCAGGCCCGCGTCCTGAAAAGATTCCAGCGGACGGCCGAGAGCATTGAACTTGTGAACAAATTGGCTCGCGCCATCTGCGATGAAGATATTTCCAACCGCATCGACGGCGATGCCGGTGGGCCCGCCAAGCTGGCCCGGCCCATCGCCGCGCGTGCCCCATTCGCCAACGTATTCCAGCGGCGGCGGCGGAGGCGTCACGGGAGGGAACTGTGCTTGCTGTGGAAAGCAGGCGACAAAGAAAAGCAGAACTCCACCACAGAGACTCAGAGTGCACAGAGAAACTAGAAAGAAGGCGGACGGAGAGCGCACGGAATGATTATAAGGGTTGACAGTTGATAATCGAGAGTTGATAGCAATAACGATGCCAGCCGCTGGCGGCAGTGCCGCGGCAAGACGCCGGCGTTACTTCTTCGCGCGGATGCGGCGGATGATGTTCTGCTTCATGCGGTATTCGCGCGGTTCCCATGTGCCGGCCGTTGCAGCGGAACCGTGCTTGGCAGTTGCGAGGGCGGTAAAGCTGAACGACGCTTCGGACTTCTCGAGATTCGCACCTGCTGGAATCGGAGACACTTGAATCGGCAAGCGCCCGCACAAATCAGATTCGACGTAAGCGGTTTCGTAACGATGGCGCGTGGCGTGCCACGTGTAGTATCGAAGAAGCGTGAAATCGCACGCCTGGCCTTCCGGCCCGACAGTGCCGGCGGCCAGAAACTGAGGCATTCCCTCGGACCTTGCTTGCGCCACGCCTCTCTTTTTCTCTTTCTCGGCGCCTTCCGGAGTTTCGGCGAGGACGCGGCTGAGTTCGAACCATGCGACGAAGCGAATGCCCGCGGCGTAGTCGCGTAACGGCGCGGGGAGATCGGGTTCGAGGAAACGTCCGAGAACCCAGCCGGCCAGATCGCCGGCGTCCGCGTCGTGTCCGCGAATGAAGACCCAATCTTCGCGGCGAGGCTCCGCGGGTGCGTCGCCGGTCTGCTCTTCCGTTTTTTTGGCGGCTGCGGACTCTGGAGGAAGTTCCACGACGGCGCGAGAAAAAATCTCCACAGGCGCGTCACGGCTTAACTGAAAGAATCGCTGCGAGGATCGGCCGGGTTCGACACGAACGTTAGTGGGCACTTTGGTGATGCCGCGGGCCTGCGGCTTCAGGGCTCTTGATTTCTTGAGATTATCGGCCGCGCGATCCCAGAGGGCTTCGGGCATCAACTGCCTGGACTCCATCCAGCCGACGGACCTGCCCAGCGCGACCACGCGGGAGTATTCGACACCATTCCATTGTTTCGATTCGACGATGCCGACGCTATCACCGTAGCGCAGCGTGGCGAGCGGTTCGCGCACCATGGCCAGCCGGTTCCATACCGTGGCCTTCCGCTCGGCCACGTGCGCCTGCTCGCGCACGGGAGGCAGCGTCGGGCGGAAGAGCAAGTAGCCGGCGAGGAGCACGGCCACGACAATTGCGCCAAGGACATAACGGTTTTTCAACAAAGGTCGCCGAAAGAAATTCCCACGCCGCGAGCGGCGCGGACATAATCGCTATTGCAATCTACCGTCTTATAGACGCCGATGGCTTCCAGGAGCGGCACGGTGACAATTTTGCCCGCGCGCAGGCAGACCATCGTTCCGAACTCGCCGCGGGCGACCAGGTCGGCGGCGTGAACGCCAAAGCGCGTTGCCAGAATGCGATCGAATGGGCTGGGCGAGCCGCCGCGCTGGATGTGGCCGAGCACGGTGACGCGCGTCTCGCGGCCGGTGGCCTCGCGGATGGCATAAGCGATCGTATTGCCAAGCTGTCCGGCCTTGACCTCAGGGAATGGCTTACCCATGGCATCCTTTTCCGGAAGCTTGGCGCCTTCGGCCACTACCACCAGGCTGAAATTCTTGCGCGCCAGCTCGCGCTGGCGAATTTTTTCAATAATATTTTCGATGGTGAACGGAATTTCGGGAATCAAGATCACGTGGGCGCCTCCGGCGAGGCCGGCATGGAGCGCAATCCATCCGGCGTCGCGTCCCATCACTTCGAGCACCATCACGCGGTGATGCGATTCGGCGGTGGTGTGGAGGCGGTCGAGGGCGTCGGTGGCCACTTGTAGCGCGGTATCAAAACCGAATGTCACCTCGGTGGCGGAAAGGTCGTTATCAATCGTCTTGGGAACGCCGACAACTTTCATTCCCAACTCGAAAAATTTCTGGGCAATGGAAAGCGTGCCGTCACCGCCGATGACGACGAGCGCGTCCATCTTTAGCCGCCTCATGTTTTCCAGGCAGCGCGCGGAAAAATCCTTGACCACCGTCTGGCCGTTTTCGACGATGTTATAGCAGAACGGATTGCCGCGGTTGGTGGTGCCGAGGATGGTGCCGCCGCGGGGCAGAATCCCGCTGACATTTTCTTCCTTTAACTCGCGCGTATGTTCCGGCCAGATGAGGCCGTCAAAACCGTTGGTGACGCCGATGACCCGCCAACCGTAGTCGCCAATGGCCGTGCGCACCAGGCCGCGGATCACGGCATTGAGTCCGGGGGCATCGCCGCCGCCCGTGGAAACACCAATCGTGCGAATCGCGGGAGACATCAGGCCACCTCGACAGGGCACTGCCGTGACATTGTAACAGTGGCTGGCGTGAAGAGGTTAGCGCTGACGACGGGAGGAAATGAGAAAGGCGGAAAGAGGACGGAGACAGCAACACTCAACATATCCATTAGCTGTCGCGAGGACGATTGTTGCTAAAATGCGAACCACAGGAACACCCGGAGGGGCGCGATGAGTTTTTTGGAGAAGCTGAAGCCGCTGGGACTTTTGCTATTGCGCTGGGGCCTCGGCGCCATATTCGCCTTTCATGGATATCCCAAGCTGTTCGGCGACCCGCGGCGGGCTATGGATTTTTTCGCGAGTGTTGGCCTGCCGGGATGGCTGGTTTACGTGGCCGGAGTGGTGGAGTTTTTCGGCGGATGGATGTTGATAGCCGGGCTGTTCACGCGCATCGCGGCACTCCTGCTGACGGCCGAAATGGCTATCGCCGTCTGGAAAGTTCATTTGGCTGAAGGCGTTCTGGCTTGGGATCAATATCAATTCCCGTTGGCCATGGCTGTGGGCGCATTCGCGCTGGCCACTTGCGGCGCGGGCGTAATTTCGTTGGACAAACTTATATTCAGAGAAAGAGCGTGATCGGGGACTATTCTCGCGTGACACGCGAAAATGCTTCACTTACTTGGGCTGGCCGACAGCCGGCTGAGGCGCGGCCGGCAAGGGATACGGCGCCACGGGCATAATCAGCCAGCAGACCAAATACATCACAATTCCCGGAATGATTCCGGTGAAGAACGTCAGCAGTACCCAGAGGATGCGCGAGAGCGCCGGATCCAGGCCGAAGTAGTCGGCAAATCCGGCGCATACGCCGGCGATCCGCTTGTCGGTGGCCGAACGCATCAGATAGCGCTGGGCCATTGGCGGAGGCTGGGGAGGCGGCACGCTCTGCCGCGCGCCGCAGTAGTAACAGAAATTCGAAGCCGGGGCGATTTCTCTCTGGCAGCTTGAGCAAATCATCGTCACACCTCCGTCGGCGTCTGACGCGCCTACCCTTTGATACGCCCACGCCACTTGAAAAGTTCCCGCTGCCTGGCCAACTATTCCGTCCGCCGGATGACGAGGCAGCCGGCGAGCTGGTCATGTAGCCCCTGCTTGCGCTCGGTGAAGGCGATCATGATGAACCCGATGCCGAGAATCATGGCGGAGATGATCTTTCCGAAAAAACGTCCGGAAGCCTTCGCAAAGCCGATGCGCCGGCCCTGCAAATCGGTGACACAGATATCCATGGCGCGCTTGCCGATGGTCGCCTGCCACGGCGAGCTCTCCAGTACGGCCCCGTACAACCAGCCAATCACCAAACTGACTACCAGTCCCTTGGCGAATTCTTGTGGCTCGATATTCTGTCGCGTACCAATGGGAATTCCGCGCGCGAAAGCAATGAGCAATTCGATGGAAAAAAAAATGAACCAGTCGATCCAATACGCGGCAAAGCGGCGCCAGAAACCGGCGTATGCAGCGGCGAATACAGGTTGTGGCGCACGAACGGCTGCGACCGGCGCAGCCGGTGGGACGTAGGTCGGCTCCGAAGAGGTTGTCACAGGAGCATTTTCTTCCGATGCGGCTGCTGCGTCCGGCGCCGGCGCCCAGACTCCCGCGCCCGGCTCAATTAACACCGTCACTGGGGGTGGTTCGTTTTCAGGAGCCTCCGGCGCCGCAGGCTGCACGGCGGTGCCGCATTGATTGCAAAATATCGCATCGTCGGCCAACGGATTGCCGCACTTGGTGCAGTGCAAGGGGACCTCCTGAAAACATTATCCGCTAATGAGGGCGCGGATTCTATCGCAGGCGTGGGATTTCAACAACGCGGGTCGGGAAATATCGGGATACACGGAAGCGCGGTGGAAAAGCAAGATCCTTCCCCCGACAAGGAACGCCACGCTCAGGATGACAGAGAAGAAAAAATGCCCGCAGATTAAAACGCCAGGAGCTCGCGGACGGCGGCGACAATGTCTGCGGTTTGCGGCAGGATTTCGTCTTCGAGATGCGGCTGATACGCGCAGAAAGTATCCTTGGCGGCGACGCGGCGCACCGGCGCGTCGAGATGCTCGAAGAGTTCATCGGCGATGCGCGCGGCGATTTCCGCGCCGAAGCCCCACGAGCGCGTGTCTTCATAGGCGACGATGGCGCGGCTCGTCTTGCGCACGGACGTGGCAATGGCCTCCCAATCGTATGGATTGAGCGTACGCAGGTCGAGCAGCTCGACGGAGACGTCCGCGCGCTCGAGTTCGGCTGCGGCGACTTCCGCGCGGCGAGTCACGGCGCCGTAAGTAACGATGGTCACATCCGTGCCTTCGCGGACCGTGCGCGCTTTGCCGAAAGGAACTGTAAAGTCTGGGCCCGGATAAGGCGCGCGGTTGTAGGGTTGGCGATAGAGGTGCTTGTGCTCAAGGAACATCACGGGATCGTCGGCGCGCATGGCCGTGCGCAGCAGTCCACAGAGGTCCAGCGCCGTCGAAGGCATGACCACGCGGAGCCCGGGGATATGAGTGAAAGTCACTTCGCCGCACTGGCTGTGATAAATCGCGCCGCCGGTCAGGTAACCGCCGATGGCCACGCGGACAATCACCGGGCATTTGAAATTGTTTCCTGAGCGCCAGCGCATGGTGGCCAGCTCGTTGCGAAGCTGCATCATGGCCGGCCAGATGTAGTCGAAGAATTGAATTTCAACGACCGGGCGCAAGCCGCGCACCGCCATGCCGATGGCTCGGCCGATGATGTTAGCTTCGGCAAGCGGCGAATTGAAGACACGGGAAGAACCGTAACGCCGCTGCAGGCCAGCAGTAGCTTTGAAGACGCCGCCCTTCCCTTTTACTTTTTTGAGGTATTCCTCACGCGTGCAGTCGGCGATATCTTCGCCAAAGACGACAAGGCGCTCGTCGCGCGCCATTTCGTCCATTAAAGTTGTGGAGATCATCTCCACCATGGTCTTGGGCTCGCCGGTATACTTCGGCGGCACGTCGAATTCCATGCTCGCGGGATTGACGTCCGGCGAATAGACCCAGAGATCTTCCGAACCCGGCGGCGGCAGTGCGGAAGCCAAAGCTCGGTCCGTAGCCTCCAGGATTTCGCGATCCACCTCCGCCTCGATGCGCTCGATTTCTTTTTCGTCCGCGAGCCCTTCGCGCACGAGAAACAGACTGAACGTGGGAATTGGATCGCGGCGCGCTTCGGCGTCGCGCTCCTCCTGGGGCCTGTAGAGCTTCTCATCGTCGGAAAGCGAATGCGAATACGGGCGCGTGACGTGTGCGTGGACGAGGGCCGGCCCTTTGCGCACGCGGCAGTACTCCACAGCGCGCTTGCAGACGGCGTAGCTTTCCAGCGGATCGGTGCCGTTGCATTCAGCGATGTGGAGTCCCGGGAAGCCGGAGACCAACTTGGAGATGCTGCCCCCGGCGGTTTGCACTTCGACGGGGACGGAAATCGCGTAGCCGTTATCCTCGATCATGAACAGCACAGGCAGCTTTTTGACGCACGCCGTGTTCAGCGCTTCCCAGAATTCGCCTTCGCTGGTGGACCCTTCACCGCCTGAAACGTAAACGATTTCGTCGGCCTGGTGGCGCGCGGCATGACCCAGCGGCGCCTGGCGTGCCTGCTCCAGCGCCTTGGAAAATTCGGAGTAGAAGAGCGATGCTTCCGCCGCGCCGACGGCGTGAAGAAATTGCGTGCCGGTGCAGGAGGATTTGCTGATGATGTTCAGCGCCTGATGGCCCCAGTGCGCGGGCATCTGCCGGCCGCCGGAATTGGGGTCGTCCTTGGTGCCGACGGCTTCGAGCAACATCTCGTAGGGCGTCATGCCGAGCGCGAGGCACAGGGCGCGGTCGCGGTAATAGGGGATGGACCAATCGTAGGAAGGCTTCAGGACGAGGCCTGCGGCTACCAGAATGGCCTCATGACCGGCGCCGCTGATTTGAAAAAAAATCTTACTCTGGCGCTTGAGCTGGATTTCGCGGTCGTCGAGGCGCCGGGAAAGATACATCGTGCGGTAAAGGCGAAGGAGCGTGTTGCGGTCGAGGCCGTGATACTTCGCTGCGTCGAATTTCGGCGTCTTTGTGCGCGTCTGCACCGCCATCCGCTTCACCCTTGCGAGGAACGAAATATTCCTCAAAGGAGCTTTGAAACCAGCCAGCATTATAGCCAATGAGCGTGCGCACTGGCCAG
>DASYRO010000189.1:0-6272 GCA_036004385.1 Candidatus Acidiferrales bacterium | reverse complement strand
GGGGCAGCTCAAGCCGCTGGCCACGCGCGAGCAGCAAATTTTCGACGAAGTCGTGGCCATGAAGAAGAGCTGCTATTCGCAATTCAATCAGTTCCAGCGCAATATCGCACACGGCAAGCCGAATAACTGGCGCTGCCGCTCCGGCTCGCGTTACCTCTACATCTGCGAGGACGGGCTGGTGCATTACTGCTCGCAACAGCGCGGCTATCCGGCGATTCCGCTCTTGCAGTACACGAAGGCCGACCTGCGCCGCGAATTCTATACGGTAAAGGGCTGCGCGCCACTTTGCACGATCTCCTGCGCGCAGCAGACGGCGATGCTCGACAACTGGCGCGCGCCGCAAACCATCCTGCCGGCGCCACAGCCTGCTCCGCAGCCCGCCGCGCTCGTTCCCGCCGAACAGCTGGTCAGAGTTTCCAGCCTCCGCAACGAACTCCAGGGTGACACCGATTAGAAGTCTGCTATAAGAACTCTAATCTGTCGTCTTCGTAATTCGCGTTTCAGCCGGGAAACTCGCGGCCCATTCGAGTTGACGCGCATCCGCTGTGGCGGTATGTTTCCCTCAGCACAGGGTCTTCGGGACCGCATGTGCCCCGGCCGAGGGCTTGGTGTGGCTCGCGCCGGGGAAACCGCGAGCGTCGCGCAAGAGTTCCCGATTTCCCGGCAGGGTGACAGGCCATGACAGGGTTGAAGGCTGGGCGCTACGAATTACAGGAAGAGCTGGGCCGCGGGGCCATGGGCGTGGTGTACAAGGCCTTCGACCCGATGATCGGGCGCACGGTCGCAGTGAAGACCATGAAGCTCACCGAGGAAGGCTCGGGCATGGCGCGTCCCGAGTTGGTGGCCCGCTTCCAGACAGAGGCGCGCGCGGCCGGACAACTGGTCCATCCCAACATTGTCATCATCTACGATGCCGGCGAAGCCGACGGCTTGTACTACATCACCATGGAGTTCGTCGAAGGGCGCAGCCTGCAAGCGCTGATTGACCAGAAGCAGCCCTTCCCGCTGCCGCGCATCATGCGCATCATGGGGCAAGTGTGCTCGGCATTGGATTTTGCCCACCAGCGCAACGTAGTGCACCGCGACGTCAAGCCCGCCAACATCGTGCTGTGCGCCGACGACACCGTCAAAGTGACCGACTTCGGCACGGCGAAAATCCTGCAGCTCGGCACCACGCAATCCGGCACCATCGTGGGCACGCCCAGCTACATGTCTCCGGAGCAGATTAAAGGCAAGCCCATTGACGGCCGTGCCGACGTTTTTTCACTCGGTGTCATCCTCTACGAATTGGTCACCGGCGAAAAGCCGTTCCCGGGCGAAAGCGTCACCACCGTCATCTACAAAATTGTGAACGAAGAGCCCATTCCGCCACGCGAGTTGGATAGCTCCGTGCACCCGGGCTTGAGCACGGTGATCAGCAAAGCACTGAGTAAGGATCCGGAAGGGCGCTACCAGAATTGCAAGGAACTCATGCAGGATTTGCTGAACTACCGCGCGCTGGGCGGCGCGGCGCCCGCCGATTACGGCGCCACCGTTGTTGTCGTCGGGCGCCCGGGTCCTCTGCCCAGCGCACCTCCGCCGGAGCCGGCGCCGAGCAAGACAGGAACACTCCCCGGCGCGCCCACTCTTTCACCACCGCCCGGGGCGATGAAACCGATTTCCCCGCCGGTGGCCAAGCCGGACCCGGCTTTGCAGACGGCCGGCGGAATCCGTCCGTTGCCCGGAGCGTCCTCGCTGCCTTCGCTTACTTCGTCAGGTTCGGAAGGGCCAAACATGGAAGGTCCGGCGCCGCGCGGCCGGCCGATGCTCGTGTTCATGCTAATTGTGCTGCTGGGGGTGGGCGGCTATCTCATCTGGCCGACGCTGCGAGACCTTGTCTTGCACAAAGATCCGGAAGTGGTGTTCGTATACACGAAGCCCGCATCTCCTTCCAAAGGGCCAGAGACTCCGGCCGCGAAATCCGCGGAGGGAACGAGCAATGAAGCGCCAGCTAAGGAAACACACGCCGCCCCGGCAAATGTGACCAAGACTGTCGCACCGCCGCCGGCGAAAGGAACGAGCGCACCTACCAAGCCCGCGCCACGCGACTTGATTCCGAAAATCGAGCGCCAACTTTCTCGCGCGGGCATCGCCTCGCGCGTGAAGGTCGAATTGCGCGACAACGTGGTGCGCTTTACGGGTTCCCCAACTCCGAACGACCGCAAGAAGCTCCAGCAAATGGGCCAGCGGTGGGCGGTGCCTGCGGGATTCTCCGTGGAATATGCGTTCGAGACCATGGCGGAGTCCAGCCCGGAAGTGAAAGTAAAAACCGCCCCAGGCAGAGGCGAAATCGAAGTGCTCACCGACGTCAACGGAGCGGACGCCGTGCTGACCGCCCCAGATCGTTCGACGGACCGGTGCCGCACGCCATGCCGCTTTGATGATTTGCTTCCCGGCCGGTACGAGCTCTCCGTCACCAAGGACGGCTACCGTACCGAGCGTCGCGTCATTCCGCTAACCAAGGGGAACATCAAGTCCATCAATATTCCCATGCAAGCCGGCGCCGCACAGCTGGAAGTCATCAGCCGCCCGCCCGGCGCAGAGATTCTGATTAATGGGCAGCGCCAGGGCCGGCAGACTCCTGCCACGATTCCAGTGTCGCCCGGAAGCTACCGCATCGGGCTCCAGAAGCCGGGCTACGCGCTGTACGAAGAATCCGTGAGGATTGGCGCGGATGAATTGAAGAAAGTAAACGTGTCGCTGGCCGAGCAGCAAAAAGGCGTGGGATGGATTGACGTCAAGAGCATTCCGTCCGGCGCCGATATTTTGGTGAACGGCTCCAATACGGGACAAAAAACTCCGGCGCGCATCGAACTGCCTGCGGGACAATACACACTTATGCTCTATCTCGCTCCGAACCCCGTCGTCCGGGAAACAGTGACCGTGCAATCCGGCCAGACCTTGCAGGTGTACAAGAATCTCGCCCCCTAGTCCCCGGCGCCGCCCGCATCAATAGTTCTGATTGCGCCGCGCGTCCATTTGCATTAGCCTCTCCCCTCGGAAGAACCCAGCCCCGGCGTGGCCCCAGGCCGCAAACGTCCCTGGCGGGCCAGGCCCCTGGAGGGCCAAGTAGGAGGAATTGCCATGCGCCGTCTTCTCGTCGTTCTGTGTTTGGTGGTTGCTCTGTGCGTGCCGAGCGTTGCCAGCGCGCAGAAAAAACCGAAAGACCCAGTCTTGCAGACTTATCTCGAGGAGCAATTTGCCGAATTGCACAGGAAGCTCGGCGAAATCAGCGACCATGTCACCTCGCTGGAAGCGGAGATTGCCAAGATCAAGCAGCAGCAGGCCGATACCGTGAACGAAATCCGCAGCGCGCAGAACATCGCCCGCAGCATGGATACGTCGCTCTCAAACTATCGCGTCACGAATGCGCAGGACATCGGTGCCGTCAAGCAGGACGTGGCCAAAATCCGCCAGGATCTTGCCGCGCTGATGGAAGGCGCCAAGAAAGCGGAAGCTGCGCAGGAAGCCGCGAAGCTCGAAGGCTATATCAACATTCCACCCGAGGACGGCAAGGACATCTGCACCATCAACAAAGGCCTCTCTGACGGCGTGAAGGTGGGCATGCGCTTCGCGGTCTTCAAGGCCGGCGATGCCGCCACGCAGATTGGCTTGCTGGAAATCACCGAAGTGCTCAACGCCAATAATTCCCGCGCCAAAATCATACAGGCGAAGCTCGGCGCCAAGCTGGAGTTTTCGGACAGGGTCCGCGCGGAGTAGAGCAGGTATCAGGTGTCAGGGAACGACAAGGGCGAACTCGCGCTGCGAGCTCGCCCTTTTTGTTTTCACGGGCAGCGCATCAACTCGATGATTTCGGTGCGCTTGAATTCGCGCGCGATGGTGCACGGTGTAGCGCCATTGAGGCGGTTGCCCTCAAAGGCGCTGGCTCCATTCGCCAGCAGAAGACGAACGGCATCTCGATGTCCGTGCAGCGCAGCCCAGTGCAGCGGCGTGAAACCGCGGCTGTCAAATTCTCGGACGGACCCGGGTTCGCGGTGCAATATCTCCTCCATCTTCTTGATATCCCCCAGTGCCGACGCATCGGAGATGGTCATTTCTGCGCCTTTCGCCAGCAGCAAGTCAGCCACTTTCTTTTGATTCTGGAACGCTGCAAAATCCATGACTGAGCTTCCGTAGCGGCTATGCGCATGGACATTGGCGCCGTGGGCCAAAAGGAGCGCAACGATTTCCTTCTTTCCGCGCAAGGCCGCAATTTGCAGCGGTGTCTCGCCAGACTTCGCCGAACCTTCAACCTTTGCTCCCTTCTCGAGAAGAAGCTTTACCAGTTGTTCGTTCGGTTGCAGCCCTCCGACGGCACGAGCCAGAGGCGTCGCGCCGATATCATCCTCCGCATTGATGAGCGATGGATTTTTTTCGAGCAGCGCTTTCACCTTCGCGATGTCGCGCGCGGTGCAGGCCGTCAGAAGCTCATTTGTTGCGAGCAGTTCCTTTTTTTGCGCTTCCGTCGGCTGGGGGCGCGGCGGAGACGTTTCCGTTGCGCCGCAACTCGCCAGGACGGCTAATCCACAGGCCAGCATTGCGGTCACCAGCGTACTCACAAAAGGACGGGAAGCCATGGCGCACCAGATTTGGCTTATACCACGGGTCGAGATGCTGCGGCTGTCGTCTTCGTAACATTTTTTCCCCGGCAAGGGCTCATCCCGTAACCCATACGTCGCGCCCTGCTCTGCATTTCCTTGATAAAACAGGGGCAACAGGCACACTCTTTCCGGCAGTAGAAGTGCTCTTCTCTTAATGGGCCGAATGCCCGGGAGCTTTCCTGCCGGGGCAGGAGAGATTCCCTGTGGAACCCGAGGGGAAACGTGGCGAGGACGGAATCCAGACAGGCGCATTCTGAGCGCGTGGCGGCGCAGGCCGCCGGGCGCTTCGTGCGCTCGCTGCACGTGATGCTGCGTTCCGCGCGGCTCTACCAGAAAAATCATCCGCGCCTGGTGGAGAGCCTGGAGGCGGCCGAAGAATCTTTGCGCGCCGCGTTTGACCACGCCGCGCCGCTGGCTATTCGCTTCGAACACGGACGCGCGGTGTTTCGCGGCCAGCCGCTGGCCGACGGCCGCGGGGAAATGAAGTCGCTCGCCGACGATCTTTCCGGCCGCGGCGTTTCCGTGCTTGTTTTCCACCGCGAAACGAACCTCGGCGAATTGAATTCGCTGGCCACGCTGCTCAGCGCGCGCAACGGCAACGGCCATTCCACCGTGGCCTCCGAATGGCCGCGCGTGCTGGAGCGCCACCACATCGCCGGCATCCGCATCAACGTCCTGCCGGATGAAAAGAAAGCCGACGCCGCGCTGGCCAGCCTGATTACCGCCGTGCTGCAGCTCGATTTGAGCCGCTGGAAGGATGAAGACCAGCAGCTCGCCGGACCTCCGGAAGCGCAATCCACCGATGAGCTGATCCGCGCGCTGCGCTTGCTCAACAACGTGGCCAAAAACGTACTGCGTCCGACATTGGCCTTCGCGCCCGAGCGCACCGAATCGCCGCGGCTGATGACGCCGGCGGAAATGCTGCGCAAGTCGTTCGAGCAGGCCACGCGGCGCACCGTGCTGGTGCTGGTCGCGGCGTTGCAGAATCAAGTGCCGGAGGAAGGCGAAGACCTCGAACCGTATTTCGCGCGTCTGGCGGAGCGCCTCGTACTGCAACTGGCCCGCGAGCAGCTCCGCTCGGGAAAAATCGACGTGCCGGAAATGCGCGCGCTGTTTGAGCGCGTCGCTCGCGAAGTGGCGGCCATGGCCGAATATCAGCCCGGCGCGGCCGTAGCGGAATTTCGTTTGCTTCGCGTGCCTTCCTCCATCGCGCAGTGGACCGAAGAAGCTGCCGTCGAGCATCTCTACCAGATTTTCTGGGAGGATTTGCCGCCCAGGGAAAAATCAGGAGTGTTGCGCGGCCCGCATGCCTGGTGCGTGCCGGCGGAATCGCTCGGCGCGTACCTCGAACATCTGGCCGGCGCCGGCGGCGAGCGCGAGGCGCGGCTCATCCTGCTGAACTACGCGGGATGTTTGGAGCATCGCGACGTTGTCGCGCGGCGCGCCGTGGCCGCGGGTCTTTCCGAATTCGGCCGGCTGGCGGAAGTTCTGTGGCCGGGGTTCATGCCCGAGGAACTCAGCCAGAGCGTGGTCCGCGCGCTGGTGACGGAAACGGCGCCGGATGTATCCGCCGTGCTCGCATCAGTGACCTCCGATTTTGTGCGGCTCGCGCTGCGCAAAACCGATTTCGCG
>DASYRO010000188.1:0-2114 GCA_036004385.1 Candidatus Acidiferrales bacterium | reverse complement strand
CACGGAAAAGCTGTTCGCGGTCCTCTTCGCGCACCAAGTTCAGCACGCAGTTGGAAATAATCACGTCCACGGACTGGTCGGCAACCATCGGCGCGCCGCGGCGCAAGCGTGACTGGAAATCTTCAAAGCGGCTGAGTTCCGCGCTCGACCGCACCGGATTCGCTTTCAGGTATGCGTCCACTTCATCGAGCGGCAGCGCCAGGTCTTGTATCCGTCCGCGATGGAACGTCACATTGTTCCAGCCGATGGCCCTGGCCACATCCGGCTGGTGCTTGCGCGCGAGAGCGAGCATTTCCGGATTGAAGTCCACGCCAATTACGCGCCCCTTCGGCCCGACCATCTGCGACGCGATGAAACAGATTTTTCCGCCACCGCTGCCGAGGTCGAGCACAGTGTCGCCTTCACAAACGTAGCGGGACGGATCGCCGCAACCGTAATCCTTTTCCAGAATTTCCTGCGGAATGGCGGAAAGGAACTTCGGATCGTAGGTCACCGGACAGCAGAGTTTTGCTTCGCGCGCGCGCGCCGCCTTCTCGTAGCGCTCGCGGACTGCCGATTCCGTGTCCAAAGTTGCCGTCTTGCGTGCCATTCTTCCCCCCTCGATCGCTTGCGAAAATAAAAACTCTGCGACTGCGATGCTCACGCCATCCGCGCCAGCACGAGATACAGCAGACCGCCGAGAGCTGCGCCTATCGGCAGCGTGCCGAGCCACGACAGCAAAATTTCCCGCACGCGTCGCCAGTCTGCTTGGTCGCGCCGCCGCAGGCCGATGCCGAAAATCCCGCCGGACGTGACGTGGGTCGTGGATACCGGCAACGCGAAGAACGACGCCAGCGTCACCAGCGACGCCGCCGCTAAATTGGCGCTCACCGCTTCTTCCATGGCCATCGGCGTAATTTGCTTGCTCATCGTCCGCGCCACGCGCGCCGCGCCGAGCATCCCGCCCGCGGCCATGGCCACGGCGACGAGCACGAAATTGGACGTTGCCGCCGCGGCGCCGGCCACGAGCAGCACCGCGACAATTTTGGGCGTGTCGTTCAATCCACGCGCGAAGCTGATGCCCGCCGCGGAAAACCAGTGCAGGATGTCCGTCGCGCTGCCGCGAATGATTTCCGCGCCCGTGTTGCACTCGGCTGCGCCGGCCACGCGCAGCACCGGTGCGCTGACAGTTTCCATCATTGCTGCGCCATCGGGCGAGAGTGTCATCACCGGCGGCTCGGTGACACACACGCAGTCGCGTGACGCGAGTCGCGCAACGAGCGGATGCACTCCGAGTGTCAGCGCCAGCGCAACGAATGGCGAAAATAGCAGCGGCGCAATAACGCCGCTCCCCAGCGCAGCGAACTCTACGCCCCCACGTCCCGCCGCGACCACGCCGGCGCCCAACATCGCGCCCGTCAACGCGTGCGTCGTGGAAACCGGCAGCCCAAGACGGGACGCCAGCAGCACCGCGATCGCGCTGCCCAGCGCCACCGCCGCCAGAAACGGCAATTGCGTGTAAATTTCCGCGCCGACAAGTTTCGAGCCGTTGAATTTGGAAACGAGGACGGAAGCCGTGCCGGCTGCTGCCAGCGAGCCGAGAAACGTGAATGACGTCGCCCAGCACAGCGCGCGCCAATAGCTCGTTCGCCCTGCGCCCCACAGCGTGGCTACACCCTTGAAGTTGTCGTTCGCTCCATTCGCGAAGCTGAGCAGCACGACGACGCAAAGTAGCAGGAATTCCAAAAATTGTTCCCCCGGCCGCCCGCCTCACGGCACATCCGCACCGGCGCTTGGGCAATTCGATGCCGCGTCTTTTCTTCGCGATTCCGTTTTCTTATTCGAGTAATGCTGCGCCCGGAACCCGCAAGAATTTATCACGCCCGAGGCGATTCCATGAAGCGCGCCGGATTGCCGCGCCGCCCTTCTGGACCGTAGGGGCGCAGCATGCTGCGCCCGCATCGTTGCCCGTTCATGCGATAATTTTCCGCGGAGACAGATGCCGGAACTTCCCGAAGTCGAAACGGTGGTGCGCGGGCTGCGCGCGTTGCTGCCCGGGCGGCGCATTGTGTCGGTGCGCCTGGGCAAAACGGATTTCATGGACGACCCCGACGCGCTTGCCGCGGGGCTGCCGG
>DASYRO010000187.1:0-2426 GCA_036004385.1 Candidatus Acidiferrales bacterium | reverse complement strand
TCGTCGTAGCGCTCGTTGTGCAGCAGAAAATCGGCGCGGATGGCCATGGATTCGGCCAGCGGAATTTCGCGAACGGAGTAACTCGAATCATCGGCAGCGGCCGGGGCGGGCACTCCCAGAGTGCTGAAGGTGTTTTGGCGGATGTACTCGTTCAGCCGGCTCGCCAGCGCAGGCAGATTCCCGAATGCGCGCGCGGCGGCTTGCGGCGCGGGCGTATCCTGCTCCAACATTTTCAGATAATCGGCGATTTCGGGGCGGCGCTCGCCATTTTCGGCCAGCATCAAGTAATGCGCCAGCGCCCACGACTGCGCGTAGAAGATCGTCGTTTTGTCTTCTTCGGTGTAATACGGCGAAGTGAAGTTCACGGCGAAGAGCGTATCGAGCGGGAGGAGTTGCGACTTGCGCAGCAACGCCAACTGCGCCCGGGCGGGAAGTCCGACAGTGGCCTGGCGCGAGTTGATCAGCGCGTGCGCGAAAAATTCGGCGAGGCCTTCGCTGAGCCACTGCGGAACGATGCCGTAATTCAGATTCATCAGGTCGTGCGTGTACTCGTGATAGATGACGTGAAAGGGATTTTCGCCGACCGCATCCAGGCGCAGCGCGACGTAGTCTTTTCCCAGGCCGCGCAGAAAAAAGCCCGCAGGCCGAATGCCGCCCTTGCGCAGCCAGAGTTCCGGCAGCACCGCCTTCAGGCTCTTCTCATCTTTGACGGCGAGGATGACCAGCGGCGTCCCGGAATCCACGCGCAGGCCGGGCATGGCGGCGCGGAAGACGTCGCGGAACTGTTCGAACTGCGCGGCAGCGCGTCGGGCGAGCTTTTCGTCAGCGTTGCTGATGACGGCAAAGTGCGGGCTGCGCACTTCCAGCCAGCGCTCGTCTTTCTCCGCCGCGGGAGAAACCAGCCCGCCGAAAAGCAGCAGTGCGATTGCGATGATCCCGCGGCGCATGTCCGACTCTTATCCCAAGAGGGTACATGCGTCAACTGAAGCGCGGGTTGCTCGCGTCGATTGCGAGAGCATGCTTGCACGACGTTGGTGGGCACACTACACTCCCACGCACACAAGGAGGACGCAATGAAAACCAGATCCATCGCGCTGTTTCTAACGGGAGCGCTTAGCGCGCTGCTTGGCGTGGCCGTGTTCAACACCGCATCCGATGCCGCGGCCCAGAAGCGCCCGGCTGCACAACCGCACGGCCGCCGGGTAATTAATTTACCGAACCGCACGGTGCAGGCGCCATTCAGCGACGCAATTCTTGTCGGCGACACCTTGTACCTGGCGGGACGCATCGGGCTCGACGCCAGCAACAAGCCGCCCGCCGACGTTGAGCAGGAAGCGCGCATGGCGCTCGACGGAATGCAGTCTGTGCTGAAAGAAGCCGGCATGACCATGGACGATCTGGTGACGGTGACGGTGTACTGCCCGGATGTGTCGCTGTTCAACAAATGGAATGGCGTGTACCGGACGTACTTCAAAAAAGATTTTCCAGCGCGGGCGTTTATTGGTTCGGGACCCCTGCTATTCGGCGGACACTTTGAAGTGCAGGGCATCGCTGTGCGGCCGCAACGCGCCGGGATCATGCCGCTGAAGGCGCCCCAATAATATTGTCCACTCGTCTCAAAGCCGATCTGGCGCTGGCCTTCTGCACGGCTATCTGGGGCGCGACGTTCCTGGTGGTGCAGGACGCGCTGCGCGACGCCTCCGTGCTGGCGTTCATCGCCGTACGCTTCGCCCTGGGTGGCGCGCTGATGGCGCTCATTTTTCGCGCCGACCTGCGCCGTCTGACCCGCGCTGAAATCGGCGCCGGCGCGCTCGTCGGGCTCTTCCTTTTTCTCGGCTACGCTTTTCAGACTAACGGACTGCGCTTCACCACACCATCGAAGGCGGGATTCATCAACGGCACAGGCGTGGTGCTGGTGCCGGTGCTGCTGGCAGTATTCTGGCGGAGGAAAATCAACGCTTGGGTGTGGAGCGGGGCCATCGCGACATTTCTCGGGCTCTACTTGTTGAGCGTGCCGCCGGGCACCGCCGGTTGGACCGCTTTGAATGCCGGCGACGTGTTGGTGTTTCTGGCGGCAATCGTCTGGGCGCTGCACATCATTCTCGTGGCGAAATATTCGCCGCGGCACTCCATCGGCGCGCTGAGTTTTCTGCAAGTGGCTACCACAGCGGCGCTGGCCGCCGTGGCCATGCCCGTCTTTCAGGCGCTCGGCTGGGAAACGATGCGCATGGAATGGACCACGGGCCTCGCGTGGCGCGTGCTGGTGACCGCGGTGGGCTGCACCGCGCTAGGCTTTTCCGTACAGGTCTGGGCGCAGCGGCACACAACGCCGACGCACATCGCCATTCTGTTTACGCTTGAACCGGTCTTCGCCGCACTGACCTCGTTCATCGTGCTGCATGAGCGCCTCGGCCCGCGCGGGCTGA
>DASYRO010000186.1:0-11648 GCA_036004385.1 Candidatus Acidiferrales bacterium | reverse complement strand
GCGGAAGATACGCGTCTCGGCCGTCACGTGGCCTTGAAATTCCTGCCCGAAGGCACCGCTCGCGATGTGCAAACCGTGGAGCGCTTCCAGCGTGAAGCGCGCGCAGCTTCGTCGTTGAACCATCCGCACATTTGCACCATTCACGATATTGACGAGCACGAAGGCCAGCCGTTTCTCGTGATGGAACTGCTCGAAGGCAAGACGGTGAAGCACTGCATCGAGGGCAAGCCGGTTCCCGTCGAGCAGTTGCTCGATTGGGCCATCGAGGTGGCGGACGCGCTGGATGCCGCGCACGCCAAGGGCATCGTGCACCGCGATATCAAGCCCGCCAACTTGTTCATCACCGACCGCGGGCAAGCCAAGATTCTGGATTTCGGTCTGGCCAAGCTTCTGGAGCGCCAGCGCGTGGGCGAAGCGGTGGGTGCATCGGCAATGGTCACGGCCGGCCCCGGCGAAGAGCTGCTTACCAGTCCGGGCTCGACGCTGGGTACCGTGGCCTATATGTCCCCCGAACAGGCGCGAGGAGAAGACGTTGACGGCCGCTCGGATATTTTTTCGCTCGGCGCAGTCCTCTACGAGATGGCCACGGGCAAGCAGGCGTTCAGCGGGAACACCTCGGCAGTGATTTTTGAATCCATCCTTAACCGTGCTCCGGCGCCGCCTACGCGCGTCAACGCGAACGTGCCGGCCGAACTGGAGCAAATTATTCAGCGCGCACTGGAAAAAGATCGCCGCGCGCGCTACGCCTCCGCCGGAGCAATGCGCGCGGACCTGCAACGCCTGAAGGCCGCGCTGGATTCTGGGAAAGCGGCTTCGGCCGTGGCCGCTGCCGCGCCCAAAACCGAGAAATCGCTCGCCGTTCTCTATTTTGAAAATTCCAGCGGCAGCAAAGATGACGAGTATTTCCGCGACGGCATCACCGAAGACATCATCACCGAACTTTCCAAGCTGCAGGACGTCTGGGTGTTCACGCGTTCAGCGGTGCTGGCATACCGCGATAAGCCGGTGACCGCCACGGAAGTCAGCGAACAACTGAAGGCCACGCACGTGCTCGAAGGCAGCTTGCGGCGCGCGGGCAATCGCCTGCGCATCACCGCGCACCTGGTGGAGTCGCGCACCGCCCGCTCCATTTGGGCCGAGCGTTATGACCGGCAGCTCGAAGATGTCTTCGCCATTCAGGATGAAATTGCGCAGAGCATCGCCAAAGCCATGAAGGCCATGCTCGCGGCCGAGGACAAACGCGCTCCGGGCAAAGCCACCGAAGCTCAGGTGCAGGCCTATGATTACTACCTGCGCGGCCGCCAGTTCTTCTATCAATTTCGCCGCCGCGGCTACGACTTCGCCCGCCAGATGTTTTCGCGCGCCATTGAACTGGACCCCGGCTACGCCCGCGCGTATGCCGGAATGGCCAACTGTTATTCCTACCTCTTCATGTATTGGGATGCGACGGAAGAAAACCTGCGCGCCGCCGAGGATGCCAGCCGGAAAGCATTGCAGCTCGATCCCGATCTGGCGGAGGCTTACGTGGCGCGCGGGCTGGCCACTGCGCTCGGGAAGAAATACGACGAGGCGCAGAAGGAATTCGAGAAGGCCATCCGCCTGGACCCGAAACATTTCGACGCCTACTATTTTTACGCGCGTGCCTGTTTTCAGCAGGGCCGGTTGGAACTTGCGGCGCACATGTTCGAGCAGGCCGCGCAGGTGAATCCGGAGGACTACCAGGCGCCGAGCATGCTGGCCATGGTGTACGAAGGCCAGGGGCGCGCTGCCGAAGCCGAAGCCGCGCACCGGCGGGCGGTGCGCGTCATCGAGAGGCATCTGGAAATGCACCCGGACGATGCCCGCGCGCTCTATTTGGGCGCGACCGACCTGTGCCAACTGGGAGAGAAAGCCCGCAGCCTGGAATGGGCCCGCATGGCGCTAGCGATTGATCCGGAAGACGCAGGCATTTTATACAACGTGGCCTGCGTCTATTCGCTGCAAGGGCAGATCGAACCGGCCATTGAGTGCCTGGAAAAAGCCATGGTGCACGGCTTCTGGTACAAACAGTGGGCCGAGCATGACTCCGACCTGAATAACGTCCGCGGTCATCCCCGCTTCACAGCACTCATGGCACGTTCCGCCACAAGTTGAGCCGCCATCCGCTTGCACGTCGTGTCCCCGGATCCTACACTCCCGCGGCT
Organism: Candidatus Acidiferrales bacterium; assembly: GCA_036004385.1. Lineage (GTDB taxonomy): Bacteria > Acidobacteriota > Terriglobia > Acidiferrales > UBA7541 > JACQDE01. The sequence continues at coordinate 9,465 of DASYRO010000186.1, read as the reverse complement.
TGAGCTTTGGGCGGTTCCGGCGTTGCCTCCTGGCGCGAGCCGATGAGCGTGACAGCGAGCGCGAGCAGAAACCCCACCAGCGCGTACCACACGTAGGGCACAAAGGGATTGCCCAGCGGAAGTTGATATCCGGGAATCGCGTCGGGAATAGAGATGGTATGCACAAAAAAAGATTCCATGTCGTGCATCTCACCGGTGACGGTCATGTAGTAGTGGAAGTTGCGCGCGTAAGGGTAATAGCCGATGTAGAGTCCCACGCAGCAACAGAACAGCAGGACCGGCAAATAGTTTTCGGCGATGGTGACGGTGGCGTACGTCTTGCCCTGCTTGTCTTTGCGGAGCCAACGCTTGGCATTGACGTAGAGGACAGAGATCACCGTCATCGCGCCAAAAATCACCACGAGTCCAAGAAACAGGTTCACCATCAGCGCGTTCCATACGTAGTTGCTGCTGACCGCGAGGACGTCCTTGCCGCGCAAAGCGTCGACGCGACGCATCATCTCGGCGGTGGCGTAGTTCACCGTGTCGGCGGCGGCGGCCTGCCCGGAACCGCGCAGCAGCGACTCCAGCGGCTGGTAAGCGATTTTTTGCACGGCTACGGCGATGAGCTGTTCGATCAGCGAGAAAGCGCCCAACTGCATGCGTTCGCCGAAGTGCGCCACGGCCCAGTATTGGTTCAACGCCTCTTGAGTCTGGCCGGCCTTCTCCGCATCCTTGCCTAGCTTATTGACCCGCATGACCGCGTACTGCCGGATGTTCAGCAGGTTGGGGATGGGGTAGGACATCAACGAGAAAAGCATGCGGGCGGGTGTCGCGATGCCGTGCTGACGCATGAAGGCGCGTTCGAGGTCGAAACGCCGCAGCGCATAAGAGTCGTAATGCGGAGACGCGAACGCCTTGGCCATTGCCGCGCTCCATTCTGTCTGCTTCAGCCACTCATCCCAGTTTGGCATACCCGGCGCGGATGACGCCGCCAGCATTGGACTGTTTTCGCGCAGGTGCTCGGCTTCCTGAAGAAACCCCAGCGCGTTTTCGGGATCGAATTGCTGGAGCTTTTTGGCCCAGCCCAGCGTCTGCGAACTCTTACGGTCGCCAGCTCTGGAAATGATCGAGAAGTAGATCCATCCAAGCTTGGGATCGAGGGAGACGGCCAAGTCCGCAAGGCGGGTGCGCTCCTTGGGGTCCGGCAGATGCAGAGCGGCGAAAGCGAGCGTGCGCGCGTCGCGCTGTGATTCTGCATCCCGCGCCCATAGCTGCAAATCCGCAACAGGAATAGTTGCCAATCTCGATACGCGGCCCGATGCGTAAGTCTGCATCACGAACGGCAGCGAGAATGCCTGCCGAAACTGGGGGACGAAAAAAAAAGCGGCCGAGAGCATCAAGAACAACACACTCATGAAGCGTGTTCTGCGCATGGGCGCCTCCAGGAGGAAAATTGCCCGGAGTATACACCCTGGAGAAGTACGCCGGCGCGGCAATCACGGAGGAGTCACCGATATCGATGCATTGGACTTTTGTGGGTGTATGATTCCCCGCCGTGGGGATGGAGAAGCACAAAAACGGGCCCTGTTATTGGTAGTCGGTCTCGGACGAATCGAGTACCTGTCGAACTTTGCGGGTCAGGCTTTCCCGAGTGAAGGGCTTGGTCAGGAGCGCGACTCCCGCGTCCAGAACGCCATGGTGCACGATGGCATCATCGGTGTAGCCGGAAACGTATAATGCCTTGGTTTCTGGGTGAAGGCGCCGGAGCTGCTCCGCGAGCGCCGGGCCGCTCATCCCCGGCATCACCACGTCGGTGAGCAACATGTGAATCGGCGTCCGGCATTGTTCTGCCATGCGCATCGCCGCCCCCGCATCGGGCGCTTCGAGAACCGTATAGCCGCCAATTTCAAGGAATTCCCGCGCCACTTCTCGCAACGCATCGGAATCTTCAACCAACAGAATCGTCTCCGAGCCTCCAGCGATCGCCGACGTGGAGGGCATAATTCTGGGAGTTTCGACGGGCTGGTCTACTTTGGGAAAATAAATTTTGAATGTGGTCCCCTTGCCCGGTTCGCTATAAACCCAGATATTGCCGCCGCTCTGCTTCACGATGCCATAAACCGTCGCCAAACCCAGGCCCGTCCCTTCTTTCTTGGTTGTAAAAAAGGGCTCAAAAACCCGGCGCTGAATCTCCGCATCCATGCCCGTGCCTGTATCGCTGACCGCAAGCATGACGTAATGGCCGGGCACAACGGAGACGTGCGTACGCGCATACCCATCGTCCAGAACGACGTTTGCCGTTTCCATCGTAATCTTCCCGCCCTGCGGCATGGCGTCACGCGCGTTCACCGCCAGATTCAGGATCACCTGCTCGATTTGTCCTGGGTCCGCTTTTACTTTTCCTACTCCGGTCGCCGCCACGGTAATCAGCTTAATATCTTCGCCGATCAGCCGGTTTAATATGTGACTCATGTCAGAAATGATTCCGTTCAGGTCCACCACCTGGGGTTCCAATACCTGTTTGCGGCTGAAGGCCAAAAGCTGGCGGGTCAACGCGGCCCCATGCTCTCCGGATTTGCGCACCTGTTCGATTTGACTACGCAGCTTCCCATCTTCGACGCGATCGAGGAGTAACTCGCAGTAACCGATGATGACGTTCAGCAGGTTGTTGAAGTCATGGGCGATGCCGCCGGCTAACCGTCCAATCGCCTCCATTTTTTGAGCGGCGCGCAATTGTTCTTCGAGCAGGCGGCGATGCGTAAGGTCTTCGGCGATCACCTCAAACGCCTCGACCGTCCCGTCGGCATCCACGATGGGTCGGCCTGTCAGACCCACGGTAATCACGGAGCCGTCCATGCGTCTCCATTCGACCTCCAAATCGTGGAACTCCTGTCGCACGTCTTCGGCCCGCATCATCTCCTCGCGCTTCTTCGGGTCCGCATAAATGTCTTTCCCCATGTCCAGCGCGATGAGTTCAGGTTCCGATGCATAGCCCAGCATTTGGACCATTGCCGGGTTGACCGTCAGGAACTTGCCCTCCAGACTCGAACGGTAAATTCCCAGAGGCGAATTCTCGAATAAGGAACGAAAGTTGCCTTCCGATTGGCGCAATTCCTCGCGCACGCGAGCATTGTGGAGAGCCACTGCGAGTTGGGCCGCAAGCTCCTGCGCGATTTCAATGTGTTCCGGCTCGAAGGCTGCCACAGGCAGAGAACAGAAATTGAGCTCGCCAATTTGTTGATGTGCAAACGTGAGTGGAATTGTCAGGACACTGCGAACACCGTGCCTGAGAAGCTCGTTCAGCAATGCGGTGCGCGCAGGCCATGCCGCGAGATTCTCGACGTAGCGCTCTCGGGGAGGATTCTCCAGAATTGTGAAATCTTCCATCCGCGCCGTCGAACCAGCGGGTGGGCCGAGTGGTGCGCGCTCCCAGACAGCCAGGAACTCAGCCTGATCTCCGCGGGCCGGAAATAATACCAGGCTGGTGCGATCACAGGGGATGAGAGCAGCAATTTGCTTGAGCGCAGCGCCGGCGATTTCCTGAGGCGTTTGGGCTTCCAAAATATTGAGGTCAATCTTGTGCAGCATTTGCAGCCGATCGGCCAACCGTCGCAGGGACCTCTCGCTCTTGCGCAGAGTCATCAGCGCGGACTCTCGCGCCGCATCGAGCCGATTGAGAGATTTGGAAGTCCAGACAATGAGGATGAAAAAGAACAGAACGGTTGCCGCCGCCGGAATGACGACGCCGAATTCCAGGCCCCACCATCCGTGTTTCTGACCTTGCAGCCGCAACCAACTGACCGGCAAAGGGACAATCAGCATCAACGGAAGGAATCGTCGTAAAAGAAATCCTCCGGGAGAATCACTGGCGAACAGACCGACCAATCCGCCTTCCGCGCGGGCCGCGAGTACCCCGGCGCTGAAAATCGCGAAGATGACGGCTGTTTGCAACGACATTGCGGACTCGGAAGCGAGCCGCGAAGGCGCGAATGGTCTGAGGACGTGAACGAGCAGGTTCAAATATGCGATACCGCCGGCCAGCACTGCGGGAATTTGTGCCGGCGGGAAGCGACGGCGTGTGCGATAGTCCAGAAATGCCAGGGCCAGCCCAAGGAAGACAAAACTGATTGCCGAATGCGGCGCCATCCTCCCGGGATGCGCGGCTCCTGGCAATCCAGAATCGCGAAACAAAAATTGGTCGATTCCAGGGCTCCAGCCCAGCCAATCCTGGCTCAATGTGAGAATGCCAACGAGTGAGACGAAAAGAGCAAGCGCGATGGGCAAAAATCGAAGTCGGTTGGCAGCATCCCCCGTGAGGCCATCGCGGAGCAGCCACAGAGCCAGCCCTGCGAACAGAAACGCAAGCCCGGCGTTGGCTTCGATCTTCGCCATTCCCGGAATGATGCTGGTCAGGGATGCGATGTCCGCGGCCCACCCGGTCAGTACCGTGGCTCCCAGCGCTATCGTAACGAGGGACGCAAAACGCGTGAATCGCCGAAGGTTGGAGAGCAATTGCTGATTGGACGGAGCAGTCATTGGACTACCCAACCGGGTCTCGGGGCCAAGAATGCGTTCACGGTGTGCCGCTTGCGCGGACGCGGTGTCGTCGGACACTCCGCTGTCTCGGAAGAGCAAATTCTAACTGCAGAATTAAGCCACGGCAATAGACGTTAATCGGACTGTAAACAAACGCTGGCGTGAAATTTCCGGTCATCCATTTGCAAGCATCTCGCCGATGAATTCACCGCCGGGCCGAACTCCATGAGCGGGCAAGATGCATTCGACTTGTCCAGGTGTATGATTCCCCCGCCGTGGCGATGGAGAAGCCCAAAAGCGTGATCGGGGAGTTCTGGGGCGGGCTGGCGGCGATGCTCGTCGCGCTGCCGTCGGCCATCGCTTTCGGTGTGACGATTTTTTCTCCGCTGGGCACGTCGTGGGCGGCGCAAGGCGCCGTCGCCGGAATTCTCGGAACGATCGCGCTGGGCTTTGTCGCGCCGGCCTTTGGCGGCACGAACCGCCTGATCACCGCGCCGTGCGCGCCTGCGGCGGCGGTGCTCGCCGCGTTTGCGATTCAACTCACGCAGAAAAATATTCCGCCGGAATCCGCGCTGCTGATGATTACGCTCGTGGCGCTGCTGTGCGGCGCTCTGCAGATTCTGTTCGGCGTGGTGCGCCTGGGACGCCTCATCAAGTACATGCCGTACCCGGTTGTCAGCGGGTATCTGAGCGGCGTCGGGCTGATCATTATTGTCAGCCAGGTGCCCCGGATGCTGGGCGCGCCCAAGGGATCGCATTTCTGGGCGTCGCTGTTCTCTCCCGGGCTGTGGGTCTGGCAGGGCATGGTGGTCGGCGGGGTCACGATTCTGGTGATGCTCATCGCGCCGAAAGTGACCAAGGCCGTGCCCGCCGCGATTCTTGCGCTGACCGCGGGGGTGCTCGCGTATTTCGGCCTGGCCTTCGCAGATAAATCGCTGTTCGCGATTTCCGGAAATCCGCTCATTGTGGGGCCGTTTGCCGGTTCCGGCGCGGGGTTTTTGCAAACGCTTCTCTCGCGTTGGCGGGCCATTGCCGGATTGAATCCCGCGGACCTCACATTTCTAATCACCCCTGCGCTGACACTGGCTGCGCTGCTGAGCATTGACACGTTGAAGACCTGCGTCGTGCTCGACGCGCTCACGCGCACGCGCCACGATTCCAACCGCGAGCTCATCGGCCAGGGACTCGGCAACCTCGCGGCAACCGCCGTCGGCGGAGTGCCCGGCGCGGGACAGATGGGCGCGACGCTGGTGAATATTTCCAGCGGCGGGCAGACGCGCATTTCCGGGCTGATGGAAGGCGCGCTGGCGCTGGTCGCGTTTCTCGTACTCGGAAAATTAATCGCCTGGGTGCCCATCGCCGCGCTGGCCGGCATCCTCATCGTCATCGGCTTCCGCATGTTCGACCGCAACAGCCTGCACCTCTTGAGGTCGCGCTCGACGATTCTTGATTTCGCGGTGATTGTTGTGGTGGTGGTGGTCGCGGAAACGGTCAGCCTGATTGCCGCCTCGGCCGTGGGTGTGGGGCTGGCTATTCTATTGTTCATCCGCGAGCAAGTGGGCGGTTCCGTGGTGCGCCGCAAGACCTATGGCAACCAGATGTTTTCCAAGCAAGTGCGCCTGCCGGAGGAAACGGAAATTCTGGAAAAACACGGCGACCGCACCGTCATCTTCGAATTGCAGGGCAGTTTGTTCTTCGGCACGACGGACCAGCTCTACACGGCGCTGGAGCCGGAGTTGAAAACGCCACTGCGCACCTACGTCGTGCTGGACATGCGCCGCGTGCTGTGGGTGGACGTCACCGCCGCGCACATGCTCGAGCAGATCGAAGACACGCTTTCCGCGCGCAACGGCTACCTCATCTTCAGCCACTTCGCGCAGACTGTCCCCAGCGGCCGCGACCTGGAAGACTACATGGCGCAGGTGGGCATCGTTCGTCCCGAACGCCGCGTGCGCATCTTCAACTCCCGCGACGAAGCCCTGCAGTGGATTGAAGACCGCATTCTCGAAGAAGTGCGCGTGGAGCGTGCCGAGGAAAAGCCGCTTGAGCTGCGCGAAATGATCCTGTTCAAAGGGCGCAAGGAAGAAACGCTCGTCGCGCTGGAAGCCTGTCTGGAAACGCGTTCGTATAGGGCGGGCGAAAAAATTTTCACGCGCGGCGACACCAGCGATGAGCTGTTCCTCATCCGCCGCGGGAACGTGCGCATCATCCTGCCGGTGACCGGAAAGCTGGCTTACCACCTGGCCACCTTCGGCCGCGGCGACTTCATCGGAGAAATGGCGTTTCTGGATCGCGAGCCGCGCTCCGCCGATGCCATGGCATTTACCGATACGGAGCTTTTCGTGTTGTCCCGGCAGCGCTTTGACACGCTGGCCAGCGAGCACAAGAAGCTGGCCATCCAGATGCTCGAAGGCATCGCGCGCACGCTGGCCATGCGCCTGCGCCGCGCGAATACCGAATTGCGCGCGTTACAGGAAGGCTGAAGGTTCGCTTGCACGTTCGCGCTTCAGGGAATCCACTCAGGCGGTGAGCTATGGCCAAGGCGATTTGTAACCCAAATGCTGTGCACTCTACGCGGCGCGCCAGATTGGTCGCGACGGTGCTTGCGTTGTTGGCGGCAATCTTATTTTTCGTCACCGGTGCTTCCGCGCAATCGAAATCAAGCGCCGCGTCGCCGTCGAAACGCCAAACGGCGGCAAAACCGGCAGCGCCCGTGGCAGCCGCCAAAAAGCCGGCGCGGCCGGACCTGACGAAACAGCCCACGCTTTACGTGGTTAGCTACTCGCATCTCGATACACAGTGGCGCTGGGAATATCCGCAGGTCATCCGCGAGTATCTGACCAAGACGATGCGCGACAACTTCGCGCTCTTCGAAAAATATCCGCACTACATTTTTAATTTCAGCGGCGCCAACCGCTACCGCATGATGAAGGAGTATTTTCCGGCAGACTACGCGCGGCTGAAGCAGTACGTCGCCGCGGGGCGGTGGTTTCCGGCAGGCTCGTCCATGGAAGAAGGCGACGTCAACTCGCCTTCTGCGGAGTCCATCATCCGGCAAAGTCTGTACGGCAATCAATTCTTCCGCCGTGAATTTGGCAAGACCAGCGCCGAATACATGCTGCCGGATTGCTTCGGATTTCCCGCGTCGCTGCCAAGCATCCTCGCACACATGGGCCTGAAAGGATTTTCGACGCAGAAACTCACGTGGGGTTCCGCGGCGCCGGTCGGCGGTCCGGATTCGCCGGAAAATACTCCGCCGGGCATTCCCTTCAACGTAGGCATCTGGGAGGGCCCCGACGGGAAAAGCGTCATTGCCGCGTTCAATCCGGGCAGCTATGGCAGCCGCGTGTATTCCGACTTGAGCAAGAGCAACACTCCGCCGCCCAACGCCGCGCAGCGCGATTACGTCTGGGATTGGCCGGGCCGAGTGGAGGTGAACGGAAAAGTTAGCGGCGTCTTCGCCGATTATCACTACATCGGTACGGGCGACACCGGCGGCGCGCCCACGGAAGATTCCGTGCGCATGATGGAAGCGATCGAAGCGAAAAGCGAAACGCCGATTCCTCCGACGCCGCTGAGCAATCCCGCCGGACAGAGCGGCCCGCCGCCCGCGCAACAGCCGGGCCCGCCGGTGAAAGTCGGCGACGGTTCGCTTCGCGTCATCAATGCGACGGCGGACCAGCTATTCCACGACATCACGCCCGCGCAAACCGCGCGGCTGCCGCGCTTCAAGGGCGAGCTGCAATTGACCAATCATTCGGCCGGCTCGTACTCGTCGGAGACCTATCAGAAGCGCTGGAACCGCAAGAATGAATTGCTGGCGGATGCCGCCGAGCGCGCGTCCATTGCCGCGGCGTGGCTTGGCGGACGGAAATATCCTCTCGAGCGGCTCAACAATGCGTGGACGCTGGTAATGGGCGGGCAATTTCACGACATCCTGCCGGGCACGGCCACGCCGAAAGCGTTTCAGTTTTCGTGGAACGACGACGTGATTGCCATGAATCAGTTTGCCGGCGTACTCACCAGCGCGACGGAGGCGGTTTCGTCCGCGCTCGATACGCAAACGAAGGGCGCGGCCATCGTCGTTTACAATCCGCTGAATATCCCCCGCGAAGATGTCGTCGAAGCCAGCATTTCATTTTCCGAGGGCGCGCCGAAAGCCGTGCGCGTCGTCGGCCCGGACGGCAAATACACGCCCGCCCAAATTTCCAACGGAAAGGTTGTGTTTCTCGCCAAGGTGCCGTCGGTGGGATACGCCGTCTATGATGTGCAGCTTTTCGCGGGAGGAGTGCCCGGCGGAAGTTCGACAATGGGAATTTCAGAGAGCTCGCTGGAAAACGAGCGTTACCGCGTCACCGTGGACAAGAACGGCGATGTCGCCAGCCTCTTCGACAAATCTCTGAACAAAGAAATGCTCTCCGGTCCCGCGCGCCTCGAAATCCGCACGGACAAGCCCGAAAACTGGCCCGCGTGGAACATGGACTACCCCGACCAGCAACGCCCGGCGCGCGCGTACGTTTCAGGCCCGGCGAAAATCCGCATCGTCGAAAATGGGTTCGTGCGCGTGGCGCTGGAAATCGAGCGCGAAACCGAAGGCTCCAAATTTGTGCAGACGATTCGGCTCTCATCCGGCGAAGCCGGCAATCGCGTCGAGTTCGCCAACGTGATGGACTGGAACACGCGCGGCGCCAATCTGAAAGCAGCATTTCCGCTGGCCGCGGCCAATCCGATGGCCACGTATAACTGGGACGTCGGCACCATCGAGCGCGCCAACAACGACGAGAAAAAATTCGAGGTGCCGTCGCACCAGTGGATTGACCTAACCGACAAAAGCGGCACGTTCGGCGTGACCGTGCTCACCGACTGCAAGAACGCATCGGACAAGCCCGACGACAGCACGCTGCGGCTGACGCTGCTGCGCACGCCCGGACTCGGCGAACGCGCAGG
>DASYRO010000185.1:0-3870 GCA_036004385.1 Candidatus Acidiferrales bacterium | reverse complement strand
GCCGCGGCGACCACTACGTCCGCCGCGCAAACGGAAGCGCAAGCCAACGTGGACCGGCCAGGCGAACCGGGCGCTGCCAAAGGCGCAGCGCCGGCCGGGCCGGTGAATCTTTTCGAATTCGAAGAGCTGGCCAAGCGCCGGCTTTCGCGCATGGCCTACGACTACATCGCCCAAGGCGCAGCCGACGAGGTCACGCTACGGTGGAATCGCGCGTCGTTCGACAACCTGCGCCTGAAGCCGCGCGCGCTGGTGGACGTCAGCCAGCTCGACACGCGCATGAAACTCTTCGGCCAGGCGCACGAGTTCCCGGTGCTGCTCGCGCCGACCGCGTATCACAAGCTGGTCTATCGCGAAGGCGAACGCGCCACGGCTCGCGGGGCGGGCGCGGCGCGCGCCACGCTGGTGGTCAGTTCGTTCGCCACGGTCGCTATAGAAGATGTGGCCAAGGCTGCGACCAGCCGCCTATGGTTCCAGCTTTACGTGCAGCCTGACCGCAGCTTCACGCGCGATCTGGTGCAACGCGCCGAGGCTGCGGGCTGCCAGGCGCTAGTCATCACCGTGGACACGCCCATCGCCGGCACACGCAATCGCGAAGAGCGCGATCGCTTCACCCTGCCGCCGGGGATGAACGTCGAAAATCTGAAGGACCTGCTGAAGCAGAAAGCCACCTCAGCGCACCGCGGCGACAAGGACATCTACAGCGCCATCCTCGATCCACGGCTTACATGGGAGGGCATCGATTGGATCCGTTCGTTCGCCAAAATTCCCGTGCTGCTGAAAGGCATCATCGCGCCGGAAGACGCCAAGCTCGCCGTCGAGCACGGTGCTGCCGGCGTCATCGTGTCCAATCACGGTGCGCGCAATCTCGATACCGGCCCGGCGACGATTGACGCGCTGCCCCGAGTGATTGAGGCAATCGAAGGGCGCATCCCCGTCCTGATGGATGGTGGCGTGCGCCGCGGCACCGACGTAGTCAAGGCGCTGGCACTTGGCGCAAAGGCAGTGCTTATCGGCCGACCGTATTTGTGGGGACTGGCTGTCGGCGGCGCAACCGGCATCGAGCGAGTCTTGAAAATCCTGGTCACCGAATTCCGCGCGGCCATGGCGCTGTGCGGAGTGCGTAGCATCTCCGAAATTGATCGCCGCGTTCTTTGGGAACCGGGTAAGTAACGGTCATCGCGGTCGGGATGAGCGTCGCTTCAGTTGTCTGATTTTCGGTTTTCGAATTCCGATTTTGCGATATCGGCTTAAAAGGGGTAGCCCCGGGTCGGGGGAGACCCGGGGCCGGGGGTGAGGTACGGGGCGGAAGGGACTCTATTCGTCGCGCTGGGTCTTGCTCAGCGCGCAGAGACCGTTAATTTCTGTGGGCGTCTGCATCAGCGCTGTATCGCTCGCGCCCAAGACCGTCTGGGTCTGGCTGCTTTGTCGCGCCAGCCACATCAACAGCGCCATCGGCAGCGCGCGCAATAGCGACGCGCTATGTACATCGAAAGCTTTTTCAGCAAACGGTTCGAACACGGCCAGCCTCCTTAAGTAATCATGCTGGCCCAGTTGTCTTCCTCGACAGCCAGGACCATCGTTTTGTAGATGTCCACATCCCAGCCTTCGCCGATGCGAAAGCGGACCGCGTCGGGCGACTCACCGACGATCGTGCCGCGCAGCGGGACACGCATGTCGCCGGCTTCCACTTGCAGCACCACGATCTGGCCTAACCACGTTGCGTATGCGCCATCCATGTGATTGACCCCCTCAGGTGCGATTTCGTTTTCCTTCCTCGTACACTGGCGATTCTGTGGGCGGGACACGCTGCCGCCAATGGTACAGGCGCGCTAAACGATTAGGCGGAAAGTACTAGACTCCGTAATCTAATAAAGCTAAAGGAGATAGTTCTGGAGCCGGCGCGCTCCCGGCTGCGACGGACTTGAGTGCGTGAGTCGGCTGCTCCAGGCTCCGGTACATGCCGGGAGAGTAGGTACGCAGGTACCGATTGGATGAATCGAGTGGGTGATTCAGCCGTACGAAGGTTTGTTGCAGACTGGCACCATGTCCGCGATAATCAGGTCGCTGCTGGAGCCGATGTGGGAGAGACTGGTGCGCGGTGTGCCGCGCAAGATCGACGCGGCGCCACGCCACACGGGCGTAAGTCTCGCGCTGGGTGGAGGATTCGCGCGAGGATTCGCGCATCTCGGCGTCATCCGCATCCTGGAAGCCGAGGGCATTCCGATCCACTGTATTGCAGGCACCAGCGTAGGCAGCATTCTGGGCGCAGCATACGCCAGCGGCGCGCCGCTCGAGCACATCATCGGCGTGTGCCGCGAAGTGCGCTTGAAGGATTTCTCGCGGTGGAGCCTTTCGGTGATGGGATTAGCCTCTAACGAGCGCATGGGCGAATTGATCCGCAAATGGTTCCGCGCGCTGCGTTTTGAGCAGATGCGCATTCCGCTGGCCATCGTGGCCACCGATCTGGGCACAGGCGAGCCGTTCGTATTCCGTAGCGGAGAAGTCGTCACCGCCGTGCGCGCGAGTTGCGCATATCCCGGAATGTTTCAGCCTGTGGAGCACGCCGGGCGCTGCCTGGCTGATGGCGGGTTGGTCGCGCCGGTCCCCACGCAGGCCGCGGCGGACATGGGCGGCGGCTGCGTAGTCGGCGTGAATGTGGGCTTCAACAACTGGAACGGTTCGACGCCGAAGAATGTGTTCCAAGTAGTGGCGCGGGCTATCAACGCGGCGCAGAAACATCACGAGCGCGCCTGGGAGCGTTTTGCCGATCTGCTCATCGAGCCGGATGTGCGCCGCATCGAGTGGGATTCGTTCCACCGTTGTGACGACAGCATTCGCGCCGGCGAAGAAGCCGCGCGCCGAGCTCTGCCGCGCCTGCGCGAAATGCTGCGCGGCGAACGTCATCTTCCTGCGCACACGGCCACCCGCACTGTTCACGCCTAGGCCGCCCTCATCTTTTCATTGCCGCCGGTAGACACACCTATCCTCGCGCAACAGCCTTCGGCCACGAAATCCAGCTAGAACAGGTGTCTTGCGACCCAGAAGCCCAGTACGAGCAGAACGAAAAACGCAACGGTCAGCAGGTTGAAGTAGCGGTCAATGAAATGCTTGGCAGGAATTCCGATCCAGCGCAGCAGCGCGGCCACGCCGAAAAAGCGCATACCGCGGCCCAGTATGCTCGCGCTGACGAGCACGGGGATTCCCGTCTGGAAGACGCCGCTCGCGATTGTGAATACCTTGTAAGGAATGGGCGTGAACGCCGCCGCGAAAATCGCCAGGAAGGCATTTTCACGGTACTTGCCCTCGACATATAGGAAGTTCTTTTCCGTGAACCCAGGCACATACGCAAAGAAAAATTGATCCACCAAGTGCCACAGATAGAAGCCGATGAAATAGCCGAAAATCCCGCCGATAACCGAAGCAATTGTGCACAGCAGGGCGAAATGAAAACTTTTTTTGGGTTTTCCCAAAGACAGCGCCATCAGCAGTGGGTCCGGAGGAATGGGAAAAAACGAAGATTCGGTGAAGGCCAGCACGGCGAGCGCCGCGGGGCCCCACTTCGTCTCCGCCCACGAGAGTGTCCAGTCATACAGCCGCCGAAGCAGCCCAAAGACGCCGCTTGGGCGTTGCGCTTGCGTGGCTGCGACGACCGCTGCTTGTGGTGGAGAGTCCATGGGATTCCCGGAGGTTGAATTGGCCGGCGCCAAACCCGACCATTCTAGCCGAGCCGGCGAATTGCGTCCAATCGCTTCCGCAGGAGCGTTGCGCCGGGTGTACGCCGCTGACGTTACAATGCCGGCCGAGTTGCGGGTGCGTTGAAGCCTTCTGCGCCCGCTCGCTTTTTTCTTGAGACATCCCCCTGTGCATTGC
>DASYRO010000184.1:0-16197 GCA_036004385.1 Candidatus Acidiferrales bacterium | reverse complement strand
CATCCAGACGGGGACGGGTTTGCCGGAGGCGTCGGTGGCGGGCTTGAAGCGCCAGGAGGCCAGCGTGCGCGTGGCTTCCTCGTCGAGGCCGTAGCCCAGCCCGCGAACGATGCTGATGCGGCTGGGCGTGCCGTCTTCGAGCACAACGAAGCGCAGCACGATCATGCCGCGAATCTTGGCCGCGCGTGCGGCATCCGTGTAGCTCGGATTGGGACAGGATACACACGTCGGGCGGGTGATGCCGTTACGGCCGGGCTCATATGCGCCGTCATGATAAGACGGCGGGAGCGTCCCCGCGCCGACGACAGGAACGAACCGGCGAGCAAGCAAATCCTTCACCATGGTCGTGAGCGGCAAATTGCCGGTGGCCTGCGCGAGCGTCTGGCCGGTGGCGGCGTTGACCGCGCGCACGGAAACCTCCACGTGGTCGCTGGCCACGCCGAGAATGCCGGTGACGACCACGTCCGCGCCGGAAAGCTCGCCGAAGCGCTTCACCACGCGGTCGTCGAAAATGTCCGTGTTCTTCGGCGCCGCGCCGGCTTCGCGCAACGCGGCTTGCAGAGCGGCCGAATGGCTCACGTCGAACGCGCCGCCCGACCAGGCCAGCGACGCCGCGAATTCCAGCGAGACGGCCTTGCCCAGCGACGTTACCCCTTCCTGCGGCCCGACATAATCCGCCACGGCTACGCGCTTTGTGCCTGCTTTGGAAAGTTCACCGGCCAGACGCGAGGCCAGCACTTGTATTTCCGTATGCTGCGCAGCGCCCGGCGGGGCCGCGGCAGCGAGAAGAACGATGACGAGCGCGATCCGGGCACGCGGAATGTTAACGGACATGGCGTCCTCCTGCCGGGAAGTCAGGCGCAAAAAATAACATAATTGAGTGACGAAGATAGAAGGATCCTTCGCGGCGCTCCCCTCGGCGGCGCTCGGGGCAAGCAGCATGACGGAGCGCACACCGGCGGGGTGACGGGCGAAAGAAAAGATCCGATTAGGATTTGAAGGCGGCCAGGGCGGCGGGTTCGGCGTCGAACGTAGGAATGGCGGCGAGCAAGCGCGTGACGGCGAGCACTTCTTTGACGCGGCCGGCCGGATTGAGGAACTTGAGCGCGCCCTGACTGCGCTCCAGCGTGACGAACGTGCGCACCAGGCTGCTGATGCCCGAGGAATCAATCTGCGTCATTTCGGCGAGGTTGATGAGCAGTTTCTTGCTGCCGCCATCCACCACCTGGCGCAACTTGGCGTTGAGAATGTCGTTGCCCAAGCCGATGGTGGCGCGCCCCTTCAGGTCCAGAATGGTCACTTCGCCGACTTCGCGGATGGTGATCTCCAGGCCCACAGTATCTCGCTTTCCTGCCCAGGCGTGAGAATGGCCAGCCAGAGCACACCACACATGCGCTTTTATCCGACGGAGCGCATTATACTCCCGCTGGTGCGGTGTCAAACAAGAAAAACGGTTCGAGAGGAATGTTGAAGAGTCCAAGCGTTAAAGTGTCAAGGAAGCAAGGATACTGAGGCGTGAAGGCGAGAGAGTTTCATCGGTGGGACGTCACGCCGGCGGAGGCGCGGCGCATCCAGGTGGAACTGCGCGGGTGCGTGGAGCTCCAGGACAGATTCGCCACAGAGGCGCGGAGACACAGAGGAATTCGAAAATCGAAACTCGAAAAACGAAAATTGGAATTCGAGAACCGAGATTCGAAACTCGATATTCGAAACTCGGTGCGGACCGTGGCGGGGGCGGACGTGGCCTTCGACTTCCGCGCCGGAGGGACGCGCGCGGGCAGAGCCATCGCCGGAGTGATTGTGTATTCCTTCCCGGAGATGAAGGAACTCGAGCGTGCGTGCGCCGAACGCGAGCTGAAATTTCCTTATGTCCCCGGCCTGCTCAGCTTCCGCGAAATCCCCGCGCTGCTCGCGGCGTTCGCCAAGCTCTCTGCGGCGCCGGAAGTGGTTTTCTGCGACGGGCAAGGCTACTCGCATCCGCGCCGCTTCGGCCTGGCCAGTCACCTGGGAGTGCTGCTGGACTGCGTGACCGTGGGCTGCGCGAAGTCACGGCTTATCGGCGAGCATGCCGAGCCCGCGCGCGCGGCAGGAAGCTGGAAGCCATTGATGGACGTAGGCGAAACCATCGGCGCAGTGCTGCGCACGCGGGATAGAGTGAACCCCATTTACGTCTCGCAAGGACATCGCGTGTCACTGCCCACCGCGATCGCCTTGGTGATGGCTGTCGCCGACGGCTTCCGCGTTCCCAAACCAACACGCGAAGCGGACCATTTCGTCGAGGAAATGAAGCGACGGTCCCGAGCGTGCGGGTAGCGCGGGCGCCATTCCATAACGAGCATGCGGCGAGTTCCAATTAGGGACGCGGTTCTAATTTGGGCGGAGCAGTCCACGCGGCGCGGGCTCACTGACTTGCGTAGCGCGGATTAAGCGATAGGAATCCAGCGATTTAGCATTCAGAGCGGCCAATCCAGAAAAGAGCCGAGTTGGAACAGCAGTTGCCGAAGGTGTCAGGCGCAGGTAAAACCATGGCCGAATACCGCCTGAAACTGAAAAAGCTCCAGCGCCGCGACTGGATACTCTGGTGGGCCAGTGTCACAGTGACGCTGCTGCTGGTGCTGGCCGTGGTGTCGCTCTCCTTGCCCGTGCTGTTCCACAACGAAGACTCCTTCTTCCAGTTCAATCTCAACCAGGCGGTGCGCGGGCTGGTGGGCCTGGTGTTGCTTTTCAACTCCTATGCGATCTATCAGCAAATTGTGGTGAAGCGCCTCAATCGGCAACTGGCGGAACAAATCGAAACGAGCGTCAAGCTGGAAACGTACGCGGAAACCATGCACCGCATGGCCATGCTGGACCCTCTAACCGGGCTGCACAACCGGCGGTTCGCGGAAGAGCGCGTGACCGCGGAAGTAGCGCGGTCGCACCGCTCGGGGCATCCGCTGACCGTCATCATGCTGGACTTAAACGAATTCAAGCAGGTGAACGACCGCTACGGCCATCCGGCAGGCGACGACGTGTTGAAAGGATTTGCCGAGCGGCTGAAGTCGTTGGTGCGCGTGTCGGACATGGCCGTGCGCCTGGGCGGCGACGAGTTCCTGATCATGCTGGTGGATTGCGAGCCGGACATGGCCGAGCGGCTCGTCTCGCGCATCGGCACCATAAGAGTTCCCTACCAGGGCCAGGAAATCGCCGTAGAGTTCAGCGCCGGATGGGTGGGCTGCCGGCCGGGCGAGCCGCCGGAAAAGCTGATGGAACGAGCCGACCAGGCGCTCTATGAGGCAAAGAGAAAAGCCAAGCCGCAGGTGACGCCGGTTACGGCATAAGAATCCGAAAGTAGAATAGAGAAAATGGCAGGAAGCGCCCCGAGAGATCGGGGCAATTCTATTTTGCGCGGAAAGAATCCAAGTGCGGAAAGTCAATGGACAAGCTGCAAGCCCGCCCTAAAAAAAACGGGAGCGCAAAAGACCGGGCGGTCCCTTACGCTCCCGGGGTGGGGTGGGGTGTTGCTGGAAAGAACCCGTTAGATGCTGGCGCTATCAGCGCCGCGCTCACACTCGCTTCTTTGTGGCTCCACCCCTTTAGCAAGCCACCACCACAAGCTCTAGTAGCCAAATAACATAGCGCGGCGGTGGTGTCAATAGAAATAGTTCTAACCAGAAAATGCAGCAGCCCTGAAGAGGGATCCTTCACTTCGTCTCGACAGGGTCGGGACTTCCTTCAGAATAACGCGACGCGCTTAGAGTTTTTCAAGCGTGACCCATGCGTTGTAGTCGGGCTCGTGAGAAGCAGGGTCGAGGCGCGAGGCGATGAGCACGTTGGCTTCGGGCCAGAAGGCCTGCAACGTTCCGGATTTTATCGCCGCGATTTTACACGTCCCGCGGAAGATGGCGGGCGAAGATATTTTCGACTCAACATCCGGGTCGCCGGAATTATTTGTGACCGCGCGCAAGACGACCGGGTCGCCGTCGCGCAGGCCCAGACGGTACGCGTCTTCGGGGGCGATGAAAATGTTATCGCGACGCGTGGCCCCGGTGGTGCGGTCGCTCGCGGACCACAGCATGGAGTTGAATTGCTTGCCGCGGCGAGTTGTCAGATAAAGCGTGGCGAGTGGTGAGTGGTCCCTCGGCTTCGCTCGGGAGAAGCGAGTG
Source organism: Candidatus Acidiferrales bacterium (assembly GCA_036004385.1). Classification (GTDB taxonomy): domain Bacteria; phylum Acidobacteriota; class Terriglobia; order Acidiferrales; family UBA7541; genus JACQDE01. Next base: position 12,052 of record DASYRO010000184.1, on the reverse strand, counting down.
GCGAGAGGGGGTGCAACAACCGCGGTGAAACGGGCGCGGGCGCCGGGCATATTGGCGAAATTGCCGCCGGCGCACAGCAGCGGTCCGCCGTACTGCACGGACTCACCCGCGGAGTGGAGCGAAGCAATGCCTTTGTACATGGGCATGGCGCGCTCCATTTCGGCGCGCACGGCGTCGGCGGAATCGAAGTGCAGGAGATGTCGTTTTTCCGGGGGCAGTGCGGCTTCGCCGGCGCGCATGAAAATTTCCCATTCGCTCATGGCCTCGCCGATGCGCGGGCCGGGAATCTCCGGAGAAAAGCGGATGCGGCGCTCCGTGGAAGTCAGGGTCCCGCCGCCAGATTGTTCGTAGCGCGTGCGGCCGGGTAGAAGCAGCACGCAATCCAGCGGCTCTACAAACATCGAGGAGTTGAGAAATAAATCCTGATGCACGCGGAGAGGAACGCGCGCCAGTGCCTCCCGCATGCGCGCAGGTTCGGGAAGCGTATCCAGAAAATTTCCGCCGGCGCACCACAGCAAATCAAGCGCGCCGCGTCCGGCGGCGTCGAGCATTTCCGGGGCGCTCAGGCCGGGCGCGGACGGCACGGGCGCACCCCACAGCTCGCCGAGGCGCCGCGCATTCTCTTCGTTCACAGGTGCGCCGCCTGGAAACGTGTTGGGCACCGAGCCGCATTCTGCGGCGCCCTGCACGCCAGAGTGCCCGCGAACGGGTACGACGCCGGCGTTGGCGCGGCCCATCATGCCGCGGGCCAGCGCCACGTTGACAACGGCTTTCACATTTTCCACGCCGAAGCTATGTTGGGTGAGCCCCATGCTCCAGATGAAGACGGCGTTTTTCACCGAGGCATAAATTTCCGCGAAGCGCAGCATATGATCGCGGATCACGCCGGAAGAATCCTCGAGCTCCTCCCAGGATTGTTTTTCGAGAGCCGACTTCATTTCCTCGAATCCGGCGGTGTGTTCGCGGATGAAGTCCTCGTCGAGCCAGCCTTTGCGGATGAGCCACTTGAGCACGCCGTTGAGGAAAGCGATGTCGCCGCCGACGCGCACCTGGAAAAATTCGTCGGCCATCTTCGTGCCGAAAAGCGCGGACTTGGGGACAGAGGGCACCCAATAGCGCTCCAGCGCCGGCTCGCGGAAGGGATTGACGACGAGGATGCGCGCGCCGCGCTGCTTGGCGTAATAAAAATATTTCATGGCCACGGGCTGGTTGTTAGGAAGGTGGCTGCCGAGCAGGATGAGCAGGTCCGTACCGATCCAGTCCGTGTACGAGCAAGTGGAGGCGGCGACGCCGAGCGTCTGCTTCAGCGCGACCGTGGAAGCGGCGTGGCAAAGGCGCGCAGCGTTGTCAATGTTGTTGGTGCCGAGCAGGCGGGCGAGCTTCTGCGCGACGTAGTAGGTTTCGTTGGTCAGCCCGCGCGAAGTCGTATAGATGGCGAGACGGTCGGGGTCGCGCGCGGAGATTTCGCCCAAGTGGGCGCCGAGCAGCACGAAGGCGTCATCCCACGAAATGCGCGAGAAACCGGGCGCGCCTTTTTTGCGCAGCATGGGATAAGGCAAACGGCCGAGTTCGCGCAGTTCGCGGCTATCGAGACGCTCGAGGCGGGACACATTCTCGAGCTTGCGGATGTCGAGCGCGGGCATGGTGTTCAGGCGCAGCATCTTCAGGCGCACGATGCAGAGATGCACGCCGTCCATGGCGTCGTCGGCCAGGCCTCGTGGGCCGAGCGAGCAGCCGTCGCACACGCCATGCCGCAAGATGCGCCAGGCGTAGGGAAGATTGTCAAGGTTTTCCCAAACCGCGCGCAGCATTTCCAGGTAGTGATTGGGTTTGGTTTGCCCCAGGCCGAAGGGAATCCAGCTTGCAATGGGTGTGTTGTTCTTGGACATGGCGCGGAACGTGAAATTATACAACGCTGACATGGATAAAATTTGTGATTGAGTGATTTGTGATTGAGGGAACCGGGAAGATGAAACGAGGAACGGAGGAACCAAGGAATCAGCGACGGAGCCGTTCAGCGAATGCCAGTTCAGAGGGAGAAGACGAAGTCTTGGAAGCCCGGAATCACTCAATCACAAATCAGAAAACACTCAATGATAGAAGGCAAGACCGAATCGAGCCTCTGCTCTCCATGTGTGCAGAGCGAGGCGTCAGCGGCGATCAATCTTTGGGGGGATGGCGGGTGAAATAGTCGGCCATGCCGGCGACGATCTGATCAATGGCGCGCCGCAGGTTGCGGTTGAGCGCGTCCACGACGGACGCGACGTCCTTACCGGCGACCGGCTCATCGTGATTGTAGTGGAGCGAATAGACGACGGTGCCGGACTTCTGACTGTACAGCTCGACTTCAAAATCCACGCGGCCGACCAGGTTGGCGCCGGTGATTTCATCTAGTTCGTGGAGGCGTCCGCGAAGAATGTAATCTCCGCGCGCATTGGAGCGTAGGCTCTGCACGGAGCGGTATTGTCCGGAATCCCGCAGCGCACGGAGGAGCACGTTCTCCATGCTGTCGGCGGGAGGCTCCGCCCAGCGGTGATATTCGTAAGCGCCGAGCTGCGTGGAACCCATGCGATAGACGATGCGGTCGTCGCGATAGAGGTGCGGAGCGATGATGCGGCCAATGAGCAGGTCAGTTTGGAAGCGCGGCGCGGATGTGGCCGGCGCGGAGGTTTCGGGGATATCCAGCTCGTAGAACTTGCTGGGACGCGCGGCGCCGCAGGCAGTGAGACCGGCCAGAATGATGGCTAGCCCGCTGGCAACTGCTGATCGCCGCATCATCTGTGCACCTCGCTGCTGCGAAAATCGAAAAGCGAAAACCGAAAAGCGGAAAAACGCAAAGCAGGACAAACCCGCCGTTACTGCTTCGGCGGAGATGCGCCGGGCTTGCGGTCCGGCGGGCTCGATGAACGAATCAAGGTGTACGGGCGCGTCTTGATGACGTCAGTAAACTGCTTGAGATTCTCGGTGGTGATGCGAATGTTTTCGAGCAGCTCGTCAATGTTTTCGGCATTGTAGTTCATGGTGTTGTTGAGCTGATTGACCAGCGAGCTGGCGGCATTGAGCGACTCGCGAAGTTTTTTCACGGACTCGTGCACGTCCTGGCGATTTTCGCCGATGACCTCGTCAATATTCTTGAGGGCCTTGCTGGCGTCGGCGACGGTATTCTTGAAGTCGTCCACCAGCGCGGGCAGCTTGGCGGAGGTGGCGTCAAGGTTGGTCATGGTGCTCTTGAGCCGCGGACGGTTTTCTTCGAGCATGCCGCGGACGTTGGCGAGGGAGACCTGGACGTTGGCGCGATTGGTTTCATTGATGAGGTCGTTGACGCGGACGATGGTTTCACGCAGTTCGACGATGCGGTTATTGGCTTCGTCCAGCATCACAGAGACTTTGGGCTTGAGGTCGCTGATGGTGTCGCCGAGGTCGCTCAGGCTGAAGTATTCCACCGAGGGCAGGACGTCGCCGGGCTTGGCATCCGGAGCGTCCTTCTTGCCGGGTTTCAGCTCGATGTAGTTTTCGCCGAGGGCGCTGAGCGCGGCGATCTTAACGAGAGTGTCTTTTTTGACTGGCGTGCCGGGAGCGACGCTGAAGACAACTTCGACGCGCGTGGGATCGCTCGGATCCGTGCGCACGGTTTCGACGCGGCCGATTTTGAGGCCGCCGGCATACCGCACGGTCTTGCCGGGCTCGAGGCCGCCGGCATACTTAAAATAGGTTTTATAAGTGAGCGTGGCACCGGTAAACGCGCCGCTCAGGGCAAACACCGTGGCCAGCAACAAACCTGCCGCCACCACCACGAAAACTCCTACCAATGCCTGTTCACGTTTCGCTTCCATCCTTCACCTCACCCGGGCCGACGCGCCGTCCTGAAAAAGCAGGAAACATGGCGCGGGGCGGGAGTATAGCACAAGCCGAGAAATCAAGCGCGAATGCGAAGCAAAAGCGGCCTCAGGAAGCGGGATTGCGGCTGGCTGGGGACGGCGCGTCTTAATTGGCCTGACGTGGCAGCCAGCGGTCCAGGCTCTTGCGGAGCAGGTTGAAATCCACGGGCTTGGAGATGCAGGCGTTGCAGCCGGAATTGAGGATGTGGTCGCGCTCGCTGAGCAGCGCGTGGGCGGTGACGGCAATCAGCGGGATATGGCGCAAGGCGGGCTGCCGGCGTATCCAATCGGCCAGCGCGAGGCCGTCGTCCGCCCCGAGCTGGACGTCGAGCAGCACCGCGTGCGGCGGGTTGCTTTCGACCAGCGAGAATGCAGTCTTCAGGTCGGTGGCGGTCAGCACTTCGTAGCCCTCCGTCCCCAGCCAGGTGCACAGCAACTCGAGATTGAGCGCGTTATCTTCGACGACGAGGATGCGGTGTTTCATGCGCCCTCTGCTGCTCGCCGCGACACGGCGCGGCGCAATTGCCGCAGGAGTTCATCCTGCCACGGCTGGTGTTTGCGCAAAAGGAGCTCGGCCTGCGAGCGCACGGTGGCCTGTTCTTCGTGAGTCAGGTCTTTGCTGGTCAGAACGAAGACCGGCATGCTGGCGGTTCGCGGATGGGCGCGCCATTCTGCGAGCAATTCGAAGCCGCTCACCTTGGGCAGCATGAGGTCCAGGATGACCAGTTCCGGTAGGGACGCTTCGACCATGGCGCGTGCGATGGCGCCGTCTTCCGCGCCGGCTACGCGGTAATTGTGCGAAGTGAGGAATTCGGTAATGACCTCGCGCGTTGAAGATTCATCTTCAACCACCAGGATGGGCCGCCCCGAAGGCGCGCCGCTCCGCGAACGGATGCAGCGGTCGATGGCGGCGAGCAAGGCGTCTTTCTCCACCGGCTTGACCAGGTATTCGTCGGCGCCGAGCGTCACGCCCACGCCCGGCTGATCCACGATGCTGACAACGACCACGGGCAGATGCTTGGTGCGAAGGTCATTCTTCAGTTCCAGCAAAATCTCCCATCCGGTCACCGGCCGCATCAGCAAATCCAGCGTGATGGCGCCGGGCTGCAGCGCGGCCGCCGTCTCCAGGGCGCTTTGCGGGCGTTCGCAGAAAATCGGCTCGTATCCGGCGGAAGCGAGCTGCGTGGCAATCAATTGCCGGGCCACGGCGTCGTCTTCGATGATCAGGATTCTGGTGGCGCCCGCGCCGGCAGATTCCTCCGTCCACGCGGGCAGCGTGCCGGACTCCTTCCCGCGACGAACCAGAGCCGGCAGCGTGAAATAAAAACAGCTTCCTTTTCCGGGCTCGCTTTGGAGTCCGAGTTCTCCGCCATGCAATTCCACCAGGCGTTGCGTAATGGCCAGTCCCAGGCCGGTTCCTTCTGGCGCTTGCCCGGCCGTGCGCAGGCGATAGAACGCCTCAAAGATGCGCTTCTGTTCTTCGATGGGAATGCCCGGGCCGGAGTCGCGGACTTCCACCCGCACGTGGCCGTCTCCCAACGATTCCGGGCCGAGCGCCTGCAGCTCGATGTGTCCGCCAGCCGGCGTGAATTTGATGGCGTTGCCGACGAGGTTCATCAGAATCTGCTTCAAGCGAATAGCGTCGGCGCGGACGAGCAGTTCGGCTTCGCCGCCAAGGGTCACATGCAGAGATTTCTTCTCCGCCAGCGGCCGCAGTGCGTTCAGCACTTCGGCGAAGGCGGCCGAAACGGGAACTTCTTCGATGCCCAGCTCCAGGCGCCCAGCTTCAATCTTGGATAGGTCGAGAATGTCGTTGATGAGGTTGAGCAGCAACTCGCCGCCGGTACGGATGTGGCCCACGTAGCGATACTGCTTTTCATTCAGCTTACCGTAGCGCTCGTCGGCGAGCAGCTCGGAGAAGCCCAGCACGGCGTTCAGCGGCGTACGCAGCTCGTGGCTCATCGTGGAAAGAAACTGGTCTTTGAACTTGCTGCCGCGTTCGGCTTCGTTTTTGGTCTTGAGCAAAGCGTCTTCGGCGCGTTTGCGCTCCGTGATGTCACTGAGAATTCCGGTAAAGAAAACCCCGTCCTTCGTTTTCCACTCCGCCAGCGAAAGTTCGAGCGGAAACTCGGTGCCATCCTTTCTCCGGCCGGCCAACTCCACTGTCTTTCCGACGACGTGCGCTTTGCCGGTGGAGAGATACCGCGCAAATCCCGCTCGATGTCCATCGTGAAAGCGTTTGGGCATGAGAACAGTCAGAGGTTCGCCGATCACTTCTGTCGCGGCATAGCCGAAGATTCGCTCGGCGGCCGAGTTGAAGTAGGTAATCTGTCCTTGGTGATCCGCGGAGATGATGGCATCGTTGGCCGTTTGCACGACGCTGCGCAGCTGTTCCTCGCTGACCTCGAGCGCCCCCAGGGCGCGTTTCGTGGCGGAGACGTCGGTCGCCACCACCAGCCGCGCATCGCGGCTTAAGAATTCGAGCTTGTGCGACGTGATTTCCACGTCGATGAGCGTGCCGTCTTTCTTTCGGTGGACCCAGGTCCCCGCCATCTCGATTGCAGACTCCGCCTTCCGCACGCTGTTGAGTAAAGCGGGGATGTCCTCTACAGGTCGGATGTCCTTGATGGTCATGGAGAGGAATTCTTGGCGCGAGTATCCGTAGTGCCGGATGGCGGCTTCGTTTACGTCGAGAAATGCCAACGAGTTCACGTCATATACCCAGACCGGATGAGGCATGCTTTCGAAAAAGAGCCGGTATCGCAATTCCGACCGGCGCAGCGATTCGTCGGAGTTCTTGCGGTCCGTGATGTCGTGGGCCACGGCATATATAAGTTGCTGTTCGGGATAAGGCGTCGCAGTCCACAGGAACCATCTGTACGAGCCGTCTTTGCAGCGATAGCGGTTTTCAAATGCGATCGCATCCTTGCCGGCGGCCTGTCTCTGTGCTTCAGCGGCCGTGCGTTCGCGATCCTCGGGGTGGATAAAGTCAAGGAAGGGCTTGGCGAGGAGTTCTTCGATGTCGTAGCCCAGCGTTTTTTTCCAGGCGGGATTGAGTTGCTTGAAATAGCCGTCGAATCCGGCGATACAAATCATATCCAGCGAAAGATTGAAGAAGCGGTCGCGCTCCTCTTCAATTCGCTTGCTCTCTGTGACATCCCGGAACACCAGCACGACTCCAACGCGTTCGCCTTCGCCGGTCACGATGGGCGCGGCGCTATCCTCGATGTCGAAACGCCGGCCGTCCTTGGAAATCAGAAGCGTGTGATCGGCCAGGCCGACGATTTTTCCTTCGCGGACGACTTTCTTCACCGGGTTTTCGGCGGGCTGTTGCGTTTCGCGATTGACGATGTGGAAGACGAGGTCCAGTGGTTTGCCGCGCGACTCTTCTTGCGTCCAGCCGGTGAGCGACTGGGCCACGGAATTCATAAAGGACACGTCCCCATTTTGGTCCGTGGCGATGACCGCATCCCCGATGCTGCCCAGCGTGGTGGAGAACCACTTCTCGCTGTTGCGCAGGGCTGCTTCGGCGCGCTGGCGCTCTGAAATCTCATTGCGGAGTTCCGTGTTGGCCGCAGCGAGTTCAGCGGTGCGCTCTTCGACGCGGCGCTCCAGGTGGGCATGAGCGAGGCGCAGCTCTTCCAGCGCGCGCTGGCGTTCGGAATCCAAACGATTGAGGAAGCCGGCAGCCAGCCAGATGGTGAATCCAAGAAGGAGAATGTTGGACGTGGCGAATAATGCCACGCCGAACCCGGTGTCGTAGTAACCGAGGCGTTCGCCCACCAGCCCCAGCCATCCCAGCAGTAGAGGAATTCCCACCACTACCGGCAACACGCGGCGCAATAGAACGCTGCCAAGCTGGCCCTGGGTCAGCGTGGCCATCATTCCGGCATTCGGGCGCGCGAACAGTACGCCCACACCGAGACCGAGAATGGTCAGCGCCGTATGAAGGGCCATCTGGGTGTAGGAAGCGATTCTGTAAAACGCCGCGACGCTGTAGAGATACCCAATCAACGCAACAAATGCGATCAGACTGGCCGTCAGGGCCAAAGCCTGTGCCGGGCGGCGCTTCCGGCGCGTCTCCGCGTCCAGAAAAATCAGGGAGAGGCCAAGCAGAATCAAGCAGGCTGCGGTGTTGATGCCCATGCGGCCCGGGACTCCAGTTCCCGCCGCGGTGGTGGAATCCGCGAATAGAATTTCGTCAATGCCTGCGTTCCAGCCAAAAAGGTGTTCGCTTGTGGTGATGATCCCGATCAGCACGACGATCAGCGCTAACACGCGTGCGAGACGCGTTTTCAGTTGCTCCGCCGGCCCGTGCGGCTCGCTGGGGCGAAGCAGCCAGAGTGAAATACCCAAGAGCAGAAGGGAGAACGCCGTATTCGCCTTCATCGTGGAAGGGCCCGGCAGAAGATTTTTCAGAGAGTCGATGCCGTATGCCCAGCCGAACAACCCCACGGCTCCAACCGCTACAGTGATGACAGCGGCAGCGGACGCAACCCTGTTGGCGATGACAAACTCCTGGCTGTTCGCTACGGCGGCACGGCTGAATGAGCCCGAATTCATATGCGACCTCAAGCAAATCGGCGGACGACGGAGATACCAAGGCGTAAAACGGCACTCTTTGGAAGGGGGTAACCGGAATCCTGGGGCAAGGGAGCCGGATAGTCAAGGCCCGCGTGCCCGTGGTGCTGCATTCGTCGAGTCATGCGGGGCTCCCCGGTTTCGCGGCCATCACGGTATTAGCTCGCTGAGTTTGGGGAGCAGCCGAATCCACGTTCAGCACGAGCCGCTCGAATTCGCTAAGCAGCTTGCCGTCCCACCAGCCGCGCCGGGCTTCTTCGTTCATGGTGGCAACGGCCTGCTCCGGCGAAAGAGCCTTGCGGTACGGCCGGTCCGTGGTCAGCGCGTCGTACACGTCCACGGTGGTCAGCACGCGCGCGGTCAGTGGAATGGAGTCTCCACGCAGGCCATCGGGATAGCCGGAGCCGTCCAGTTTTTCATGGTGGTGGCGGATGATGGGCAGCACGTGGCGGAACGAGCGCAAGGGCGAGCAGATGCGCTCCCCGGCGACGGGGTGCTCGCGCATGATTTTCCACTCCTCCGCTGTCAGCTTGCCGGGCTTCTGCAAAATGTGTTCCGGCACGGCCACTTTGCCGATGTCGTGGACCGTGCCCGCGCGGCGCAGGGCCACCAGCAATTCTTCGTCGAGTCCGATCCGCTGGCCGAGCGCGACGGCCAACCGCGAAAGGCGGTCGCAATGGCCTTCCGTGTAGGGGTCCTTGGCTTCGATGCTCAGCGCCAGGCTGAAGAGCACGGTTTCCGCGCTTTCCAGTTCGTCGGTGTATTGCTTAAGCCGGAGCAAGGAGCGCACGCGCGCCAGCAATTCTTCGCGATGCACCGGTTTATTCAAGAAATCGTCGGCGCCCGATTCGATGCCGCGGATGCGGTCCTCGCGGTTGGATAGCGAGGTCACCAGCACTATAGGAATCAAGCGCAACTCCGGAGAAGACTTGACCGCGCGGCAAACGTCGAATCCAGTCCGCCCGGGCATCATCACGTCCAGCAGGGCGAGTTCCACCACATGGCTGCGCAGGACTTGCAGGGCGTGCTCGCCATCCTCCACGCACACGATCCGGTAGCCTTCCTGTTCGAGCATTTCGCGAAGCAGTTCCCGATTGGCTTCCATGTCGTCGGCGACAAGGATGGTTTTCGCGTGGACGGCGGGCTGGTACATTCAGACCCCCGAGAAGATTAGACGGTGGCGGCGTGCGTGGGGTTGGGGACGCAGCCGGAGCACAGTTTCTATCCCCTCTATCTAAAAGTGCCTTCGACTCCCTGTTTAACAGGTTGTGCAAGTCCTTAAATATCAAATCTGTGGCGAAAGTCAACAGTACCAGGGGCGGTTTGCCCTCAACAGCGTAACGCCGGCGGAAAAATCTCAAGTGACGCTTGAGATTGCAGAATTGGCTTCGCGTCAGCCAGTTTTCTTCCGGCCGAGAAATTGCAACCCATGGTATCGGCGCTTCCCGGCGGGATAAGGGTCCCGCCAGCGGACTTCAGAGCGCTGTTCGATGTTAGTGCCGCCGTCCACATATGGACACATTACTTTGACGATTTCCCCGGCATCGAGTTCCAGTTGCGATGAAACGGACACGCCACCCTTGGACATATCCTCGGTGCGCAGGATTTCCGAGTCTCCGTTGCTCCTTTCCACGCGAATGGGCAGCTTGAGCAGCACGCGCTTGTTCTTGCGGCGTTCGGCTTTTTCCCGGATGGGCACAACGCGCGGCGGAGGAGCGACGGCATCAGCCAGAGCAAAATCCGAGGGGCGCCGGTTGGTTTCCGAATAAATCCAGTAGGTGGCTTTGCGGCACGTTTCGCAGTCCAGTGCGATCATGCCCGTGCGCTCGAGGACTTCCACTTCCAGCAGCGTGGCCGGCCAAAGTTCCTCGCGCTGGCACGCGCGGCATTGCAGGAGGATTCCGGCTTCGTCTTCTCCCAGCGGCGGCGGGAATTTGATGCCCCAGATATTGCGGGACTTATCCGTGCACTCGATGCCCCACTCGGCCACTTCTTTGCCTTTCACGATGCTCGGCCCCACCACGCGGAAGTCGGCCTCTTCCAGGTTGGCCAAGTTGATGATGCGCACAGTGTCTGCGGGGAACACGCGGTGCTCCATGGCGATCAGGCTGCCGCTCTCGCTGACGACGATCGTGTGCGTATCTTCGATGAAGCGGCCGCGCCCCTCGTCGAAGCCAATTACGCGGATGGGCACGCGCAGGCGAATACGCTCAGAGCGCCGCTTTTCCACTCCACCGCTCGGCTCGGGTTCGGGGACAGGCTCGCTCGCGGCCGGCGCGGGAGCAGATTCCTCCGCAAGCAATTCCTTATCCACCGCAGCGTAAGCCGATTCGCCTTCGTCGCGGACGGAAAGGCCCAGTTCAAGTTCGGAGTCGGCTGGAGCTGCAGAATCACCAGCGCTGGCTTCGGCGGCCCCGGACTGGTCGGTCTTTGCCGGCGCATCGGAGGTCACGAATTCAAGTTCGATGTCGGGCTTGTTGGGCGTCTCGGGAGGCATCGCATCTCCACTGCTGGGCCTGGGCTGGGGCGGGCGACGAAGTTAGCGAATTGAAACACCTGCACTTCCGAAAGCCTTCCCATTTTAGGAAGAACAGTTTCTTGAATGCAATAGTACCAACCACAAAAATTCTCGGTGAGTAACACTGGAGAGAACAGCCTCTGCGCTAGACCTCGAGGTCGTCCGTCAGCATCTGGAGGTAGTCCATTTCCTTGTGCACTTCGGGTTCGGCGACGCGGTCCATGAACTGCCGCACGCGCGGATGCGTGGACTGCTGCAATTCCTGCGGCGTGCCCAGCGCGACCACGTGGCCCTTGTCAATCAGCACCATGCGGTCGGCGATGATGAACGCGCTGGCCATTTCGTGCGTGACCACCACGATGGTCATGCGGAACGCGCGCTTCAGCTTGACGATCAGGTTGTCAATGCCCGCGGCAATCACCGGGTCGAGGCCGGCCGAAGGCTCGTCGAAGAAAAGAATTTCCGGGTCCATGGCGATGGCCCGAGCCACCGCCGCGCGCTTCTTCATCCCCCCGGAAAGTTGCGACGGCTTGTAGTTTTCAAATCCCGAGAGGCCAACCTGGTCGAGCTTCAGGCGCACCATGATGCGAATGGTGTCGTCGTCAAGCTGCGTGTGCTCCTTGAGCGGCAGCGCCACATTTTCGCCCACGGTCATCGAGCCGAACAGCGCGCCGCCTTGAAACGACATGCCCAGCTTCTTGCGGATTTCTTCGGTGTCGTCGGCGGTGGCCGTGGCCAGATTTTTTCCGCGGATCCAGATTTCGCCGGAGCTGGCTTTTTCCAGTCCCACCAGCGTGCGCAGCAGCGTGGATTTTCCGGAGCCGGAGCCGCCGAGGATGACCATGGTCTCGTCGCGGCGGATGTCAAAGCTGATGCCGTGCAGAATTTCCCGCGCGCCATAGCTCACCCGCAAGTCGCGGATGGAAATCATTGCGTCGTTGGCGGTAGCCGCCGGGTTTTCAGCCGTGGTGCTCATCGCGGATGCAGACTATAACGATTTTGCCCGCGCTTGCCAAGAGTGCATTGTTCGCCGCTCCCGCGCGCAGTTTGTAGGGGCGCGTCTTCAGACCGCCCG
>DASYRO010000183.1:0-5409 GCA_036004385.1 Candidatus Acidiferrales bacterium | reverse complement strand
ATGACTTCGTTGGTGAATTTTTCCGCGCTGATGTAGGTCAGGCGCATGGCCGGGTTGCGCCGTTTGATGAGGTGGCCGATAGCCTGCATCAGGTGCGTCTTGCCCATGCCCACGCCGCCGTAGAGGACCAGCGGGTTGTAGGCTTTGGAGGGCTGCTCGCCGACGGCCAGCGCCGCGGCGTGCGCAAACTGGTTGGAGCCGCCGACCACAAACATGTCAAAGGTGTAGCGCGGGTTGAGCTGATGGTCCACGGAATCGAAATCGAGGCGCGCCTGCGTAACGGGGGCAAACGCCGGCGCGGGCGCCGGGTCCGGCTCGGAGCAGACGAACTCGACACGCGTCCGCGGCATGCCGACCTCGTTGAGCACGGCGTTGATCAGCTCGCCATAGGTCTCTGAGAGCCGCTTGCGGAACATGCGTGTGGGCACGCGCACGATGAGCTTGCCGTTTTCGGCGCCATCCTGGCGGGTGGGACGGAACCACGTGGCGAAACTGTGCGGGTTCACCCGCCGTTCCATGTGCTGAAGGACTTTGTCCCAGGCAGTCATGATCGTTCTCCGCGCGCCCGGCGAAAAATGGCTGATCAATTTCCACACACTGTGGGAAAAATGTGGAAAAACCGCTCCGCCGGGCAGGGGAGCGATTCCCCGTTATTAGCAAGCCATGCTGTGGAAATCCGCCGGACTTGTTCACCCCGCGGCGGGAACCACGCAGCGATGCATCCCATGCTTCGGGAGATTCCGGTTCCGCGCAACCGCATCAGGCAATGCCAACCGGAATGCGGGCGGGATTCTGCACGAAGGATTCGTCGGCGGCAAGCGAAAATTGGACGAAGGCATGCGCGGAGATTCACAGAGTTTGAACAGGATTTCCTCAGAAGCAAGGGATGCTGCGAACGGCGGCAGCGGGAGAGCGAACAGCAAAATTGGTGATTGAGTGTGATTCGCTGGCAAATCACCAGCGGAAAAGAGGAGTGATTGAGGAACCGCCGATGCTCCCGCTGAGCGCAAAACGCCGCCGGAGCTACGGCTTCGCTTTATCCGGGCGGGCGAATTCGAAGACGCCGAGCGGATCGCAGGCCAGCAGCAGGCGGTCGCGTTCCACGACGATGGCCACGGGCTCGAGGCGCGCGCCGTCCGCGGTGTAAGCGCGATAGGTGGCGATGCGATTGCCGTCGGAATCCAGATGCCACAGAACGTTGCCCAGCGCGAGCCAGAAATCGCGCGCCTCGAGGTCCACGCCGAGCGCGTTAATCACCGGGTTCATGCGCGGCGCGCCGCCTTTTTCGTCCTGGCGCTTGATTTCGCGGCGCACGGCCTGCGCCAGCGGCTGGACGTCCAGCGCGGTGACGCTGATTTCCTGGGAGACGTATCCGAAGCGGTCGTACTTGCGCACGGTGGGCTCGGGCAGAAACGAAAACGCATAATACAGCGCGCCCGAGGCATCCGAGCTTACGCGGCCGATATTCAAGAAGCGGTTCAGATCGCGGCGCGAGGCCAGCTCCACAAGATCGCCGAACGACCGCGCCGCGCGTCCGGATTTGTCGTACACGGTGACGAGGCGCATGGCCGAGTCGCGCGGCGAGCCCAGGGCTGCGGAGGCCACGGCGACGTCGCCTTCGGGCAGCGCGGCGACGGAGCTCGGCGCAGGAGTGGAGATGGTCTGCACCAGCGCGCCCGCGGCGTCGTAAAACTTCAGCGCGTTGGCGGCGCGGTCGGCGATGACGATGCGGCCGTCGGAGGTGAGGTCGAAATCGCTGGGAAAAATTAGCGCGGCGCTCGTCCGGCTTTCCTCAGGACGCGCTGCGGCCGCTCGGGTATCCTCGGGACGACCAAGCGCCTTCGCAGGCGGCGGTGCGACAGCGGTCGGCGGGACGGCGCCGGCGCGCGCGCCGTCGGCGTTGTAGATGATGACTCCGCCGGAGCGGTCGGAGAGCACGAGGTAGCGCCGCGCGGCGGCGTCACGCTTGAGCGCAACAATGCCCGGCCCCATCTCCGGGAACAGGCGCTTCCTGGCGAAGATTTCAATGTCCGCCTGGTCGGAGGCGAGTCCGGCGAAGCCCAGCACCAGCGCGAAAATGGTCCAGCGCACCCCTCGTTGCATGGCAGCAGATTATATAGGAAGGCGCGGCCAGCAGGAGGGTTGCTGGGCAGAGCAGAAATCGGAACTTAGAAATCACAAATTAGAGAGAGGAAATGAGCAACGAGGAAAGAGGAACGAGATAAAGAAGAGGCGGCTCGATACTCTCTGGGGGAACGCTCATTTAAGTCGCGCGAATTCGGCTTTGGCTTCGCGGAAGATGGGGATGTCGGGGTCGGCGTCTTTCCACAGTGCAAAGAAATCCTGGTAGGAGACGCGGGCTTTCTCGGCATTGCCTTGCAACGCGTACGCGCGAGCCAAGCCCAGCCGTGCCAGCGCGCCGAGAGGATTCACTCCCACCAGACCGCGATGGTCCACAAATTTCTGAAACTCCGCAGCAGCTTCGCCTCCCTGATGTGAGAGCAAATACGCCTCCCCCCGGAGGTAGGCAGGGTAGAGAGGACTGCCCACTTCGGGGTCCGCTAACTCGTAGGGAATTGCGGCCTTCAGTAACTCAATGGCACGCCCCGGATTTTGCCGGTTGATCTCGATGGCCGCGTTGATTGCCGGCAGCCAATACCCGTGGATCAGAGCATGCCGTGGGAAGCGCTTTCCAAATTTCTCCGACACCGCCTGCGCTCGGGCGGCGTCGCCAGCGCGCGCCAGTGTCAAGGCGGCTGCGAGTTGCACGCGCTTGGCGGAAATCTCAGGCAGGACGGCCGCGATTTGTTGCCGCGCGCGCTGTGCATTGCCAAACTCAACTTCCCACTGCGCCTCGACAATCTGCAGGCGCGTCACGGGTTGCAGTCGGCCGGCGCTCTGAGCCTGTTCCACGCGGCGCCCGATTAATCCTCTCGCTCGACCCAGATGTCCGGAGAAGGCTTCAGCGTGGGCTTGGAGTACAACCAATGAAGCCCCCGCTTCCGGGTTGCTGCCAGACCAGTCCACATGCCGCTGCATTTCCACAGCGTCGCCCCGGAGAAATGCGAATAGGTAGCGAGAAAAATGAATCCACTCTGGATCCGTATTCCGCCGCTCGGCCTCTCGCAGCATGGCCTCCGCTTCGTCGAGTCGCCCGAGAGCGAGCTGGTACTCGATCAGATTGCTGTACACGAGCATGGCATCGGGGTTCAGGCGGAGGGCCTCGTTGTCCTCCTGCACAGCTCTCTCATAGCGCCCCACAGAGGCCAAGGCATTTGCAAGGAGGCCGTGAGCCAGCCAGTCCCGCGGATATGTCAGGGCCCACTCTTGGCAATTCTCCTTGGCCTTCTCGAGTTCGCCGGTAACGATGAGGTAGTAATACGAGGCGATACGAAATTTCTCTCGCTCGCTGGCGTGCGCTCGCAGGTCATACGCTTTCTGGATGTTTTCGATGCCACGGTCTTCGTCTCCAAGATTGGTATAGGCCGTGCCGAGAACGCCGTAGGCCATGGCAAATTTCGGATCGAGTTCCACGGCACGCCGGAAAAGCGAGAGCGCCTCCGTTTCAGCGCCGTTCTGTCTGGCCTTCAATCCGAGACTGAAGGCCTTCAGCGCTTCGAGGGACGATGTCGTGGCCTGCTCGATGGGCGTATCGAATTTCTGGATGGAACCGAGCGATTCGCCCAGGCGGCCGCGCAGCTTTGTCGTCGCCTGGTCCAGCGCCGCCAGCACACGCTCCTTCCCGGCGGCCTGCACCTGCTCCTGGGCCAGCGTGTCTCCCGTGCGGCAATTCACCGCGCTCAGGCCGATGACGTACTGCGTGCCCAGGCTGGCAATCGAGCCGGAGAGAACCGCCGCGCTGCCCGTGCGTTGGCAAATCTCCCGGGCCGCGTCCACATCCACGCGAGCTTCCGGAGGCCGCCCCATCAGCCGCAGTGTTTCGCGCATGCGCGTGTCGGAGAGAATGTTCAGGAACGGCGACTGGTCCAACTGCACTGAAAGCGCTTGTTTGAGCGTCCCGTCGAAAGCCGCATCGCCGGTGGTATTCGCGAATTCTGCGAGCACGACGGTATCTTTTTCCGTCAGCGCGGGAGCGCGCCGGAAATAGACAACCCCGGCGACAATTGCAGCGACCACCAAGACCCCCGCCAGCGCCAGCATCTTCCACTTCGCCAGCATGTCGAGCGCTGCTGATGCCGACGTGGGAACCGCCTGCTGGATGGCGGAGCGGCCGGAATCCGTGTCGCGCTTGAAGCGCTTCAGGTCGGCGCGGAGTTCACCGGCGGTCTGATAACGCAATTCGCGATCTTTTTCGAGCGCTTTGCTGATGATGTGCTCGAGCTCGGGAGGCAGATCGGGATTCAAGCGCACCGCGGGTGTCGGCGTTTTGCGCAGGATGCCGTCGAAGATTGCGGCGGACGTATTGCCGGCGAACGGGGGCCGGCCGGTGGCCATCTCGTAAAGAACGGCGCCGAGCGAAAACAGGTCGCTGCGCGCATCCAGCTCTTCACCCAGAGCTTGCTCCGGCGACATGTACGCGACGGTGCCTACGGCCGAGCCCGGGCTGGTGAGATGCTCTTCGCCGAGGCTGCCGGTGGGCATGCCCGACGCGCCGGCAAAGTCCGCGCTGCGTTGTGGCGGGGCTTGCTTGGCCAGACCGAAATCGAGAATTTTGGCGTGGCCGCGCGCGGTCACAAAAATATTGGACGGCTTGATGTCGCGGTGGATGATGCCCTTGGCGTGCGCGGCATCCAGCGCGTCGGCGATCTGCACGCTGAGGTCGAGTACCGCCTCGAGCGGCATCGGCTTGCCGGCAATCTGGCGCTTGAGCGTCTGCCCCTCCAGCAGCTCCATCACGATGTAGTGCTGGTGCTCGTGCTGACCGATGTCGTGGATCGTGCAGATGTTCGGATGGTTCAGCGCGGAGGCGGCGCGCGCCTCGCGCTGAAAGCGCTCCACGGCCTGCGGATCGCGCGACAGCTCGGGCGGCAGGAACTTCAGCGCGACGCGCCGCCCCAGTCGGGTGTCTTCCGCTTCGTACACCACACCCATCCCCCCACCGCCCAGCAGCTCGATGACGCGGTAGTGAGAGACGGATTCCGGGACCATGCGCAGTGAGCCGCGGCTGCGATGGGATTATACGGGCGGAATGGCCGCGATGGGCGAGGGGTTCTTTTGGACACTACGTCGCCCCTCGCTGGTCGAGCCGTTCGTGGAACAGCCGCTGGTCTCGAAACAGCCCAGGCGTTTTGCACGTCCGGCTTTGCGGCAACCAACTGACGCCGAATCAAAGGCGGCTTCAAATCGGGGGGCCGCAACCAACAGTTCTTGGAGTTGTACCCGACCGCGGCGTGATAGCGCCATGCGCGTTAGCACGTCGCAGCGCTGAGCGCACGAGCGGCGAACTCC
>DASYRO010000182.1:0-6430 GCA_036004385.1 Candidatus Acidiferrales bacterium | reverse complement strand
GACCGCGGTGAAGCACTTTGAGCAGCGCGGAGCGGCCATCGTCGAAGTCGCGCTGCCGTCGCTCGCCGCTTCCGTTGAGCCCAGCAATCACATCGCGCTTGCCGAAGCAGCGCACTATCACGGCAAAATGGGCTGGTTCCCGGCACACGCCGCGGAATACGGCGAAGACGTCCGCAAGCGGCTGGAGATGGGCCCGGACGTGCGCGCGGTGGATTATCTGGGCGGATTCGAGATGCAAGCGCGCGTGCGCGCAGAATTCGATTGCGCTTTTGCGCTCGTGGATGCGATTCTCGCGCCTGTGACGCCGGTGGCCGCGCCGGAACTGGGACAGAAGATGCTGCGCCTCGGCGGAGAAGAGGAACCCGTGCGCGCGGCGCTGCTGCGCTTGTGCCGCCCGGCGAATCTCTCTGGGATTCCGGCGATTTCCGTGCCGTGCGGATTTACGCGCGCGGGCTTGCCGGTTGGCCTGCAAATCATCGGCCCGCGCTGCGGCGAAGATATCGTGCTGCGCCTCGCACTCGCCTACGAGCAGGCGCATGATTGGCACACAAAGCATCCGGTTTTGTAGGGGCACGGCGTGCCGCGCCCAATGTAGGGCCGGGTCGAAGATCCGCAGGGCGGATCGAGCACCCGGCAGGAATTTTTCTCTCGAGGAGCGAACGATGCAGACGAGAATTCGATTCGCCGTTGCCGTAATCTTGTTCTTCAGTTTCACAATTCCCGCGGCGGGAGAACAATCGCCGCCCGCCGCGACGCCGCCTCCGGCGTTCACGATCCTGCTGACCAACGACGACGGCTACGACGCGCCCGGCCTGAAGGCGCTCATCGAGGCGTTGCGCACCGCCGGCGACCTGTACGTCTCCGCGCCGGCGGAAAACCAGAGCGGCAAGGGCCACAGCATTCTGACCACGCGCGATCCGATTTTCGTGAACGAAAAAAAGCAGCCCAGCGGCGTCACCTGGTACGCCGTGGAAGCGCCGCCGGCCACTTGCGTCCGCCTGGCCGTGGAAGCGCTGCTGCCTCGCCGCCCGGACATCGTCATCAGCGGCATCAACCGCGGCGATAACCTGGGCCTAGCAAGCGTGTATCTTTCCGGCACGGTCGGCGCCGCGCAGGAAGCTGCGCTCATCGGTATACCTGCCATCGCCGTCTCTATGGAAGGCAACAAGGACGAGGACTATGCGCGCACCGCCGCTTACATGCGGCAGTTGGTCGAGCAGCTCCGCGAACAAAAATTGCTGAAGACAGGGCTTTTTCTGAATGTGAATGCGCCCTCCGGCGAGCACAAGGGAGTAGTACTCGCCCGGCTGAGCCGAAAGCCTGGCAAGGATAAATTCGAGCGGCGCGAGAGTCCGAGCCGGCGCATCTACTACTGGTCCGCGTATCGCCCGTTCGATAAAAGCGACGTGGACGACGAAGGCACCGACCTATGGGCCTATCAGCGCGGTTACATTGCCGTGACGCCGATGATTCTTGACGTCACAGATACTAAAACGTTTGAGAGCTGGCGCGTCCTGGAGAAGAAAGCCGCAGCGGCAAAATAGAGAGGAGGTAGAGGCGGTAAAGGAGGTCCAGGAAAACACAGCGCAGAAAGTTGCGCGGTGCGGAAATCCTCTACTTCCTCTATCTCCTATACTTCCTCTACCTCCCTTTCCCTCCGCGTCTCCCGTGGCTGCGCTAACCAAAATCCCGCCGCTCCGATGAACAGTCCACCAAAAACGTCCGCCACATAGTGATACCGACCGTACACCGTGGAGACGCACATCGCTACAAATAACGGCAGAAAAACCCAGAAGAGCGAGCGTACGAAATTACGCGCGCCGAGAAGCGCAACAAACGCTCCGGCGACGTGCAGCGAAGGAAACGCCGCGCCATGCACGCGGCCGAAGCGCTGAATGACGTTCATGAGCGCCGTCACCGCGCCGCCCTCCAGCGGCCCGCGTTGCAGCGCGCGCAGCGTGTGATACGGCCCCTCGATCGGAAACGCGAGCGCGGTCAGATAGCCTATGATGTAGGCCACGGCCGTCGCGGTCATGACGACCCAATAGTTTCGCCGCTCTTTTCGCGCGAAGAGCACGCCCGCCAGCGCAACCGTGTACAAGTAGTAGGTCAGATAGTAGAACGCCATCACATCGTTCATCCCGGGCGCGGCGAATTGTTCGAGCCACACCGTGGGATGCGTGCCGAAAAGACCGAAATCGAAGGCAATCAGCCAGCGGTCGAACCAGCCTGAGAAAACCAGATGAACGAGGTAGTGCAGCTCTTCGAAGAAAAAAATGAACAGCGCGAAGGGATACCAGTGGCGGACGAAGTGCGTTGTGGCCGACGGCCATCGCTGCGCGGCCCACACCAGCGCCAAAATTCCCGTCGCCATGGCGCAGTGCAACAGGAAATATTTCGCCGCGCCGGAAAGATTCTTATGAAAGACAACCAGCAGCACATTCAACGCAACCAGGTAGCCGAGCGTGACCCATTCGTAAGGCCCGCAGTTTTTCAGCGCCGCACGCCACCAGGGCTTCGCTGGGGACTCCAGCGGTGCATCGTTTTCCTTGCGGGCGTACAGAATCATCGCGCTCTCATAATTTCCCGTGCATTCTATCGCGCCCTTTATTTTCATCGACACTTCACCTGCACTGCATGGACGATTGGTTTCTCTCTGTGTCCTCCGTGCCTCTGTGGTGAAATTTTTCATCCTTGTGGGTCTCGCCCCACCGCAGCACGAGCCAGCCCTGCTGCTGTGCGAGCCAGGCCAGCCGCCACGAAATGCTGTTCGTCGTTTGCACGACGAAGGGAGTGCCCACGCGCGCGAGCATCCAACGGTCGGCAAAGCTGTCGCCGTAGGCGTAGCTGCGAGCGAGATCGAACGAGATTTTTGTCGCGAGCCGCTCCATCGCCCGCGCTTTTGCCGGGCCGCACACAGCTTCGCCGCACACGCGACCGCTAAAGCGCCCGCCTTCCATTTCCAGTTGTGTCGCGCAGACTTCCACGGCGACGGGGATGCGCTGCGCCACCGCGCGCGCCAGAGGCGCAAGCGTTCCGCTCAATAGAAAAATCATGTGGCCCTGCCGCGCGTGCCACTGGATGCGCCGCAGCGCTGCGGGCACAAGCTCCATGGGATGCCTCGCGAGCCAGCAGAGCCACGCGTCCATCGACGGTACCGGCACGCCGGCGAGATACGCTTTGTTCTGCGCAATTATTGTGGCCCAGCCCCGCGGAGCGCCGGCGCCCGTGCTGAGCGTGGCCGAACCATTTCGCCGGCTCATCGGACCCAGGAACTCCTTCAGCCAGCGCAAGTAATTCGAGACGCGGACTTCCCCGCGCCAGCGCAAATAGCGGAGGAATCGTCGCTCGAGTGAAGGAGGGGGCACGAGAGTGCCGTCGATGTCGAAGAACGCTGCGATGTTCATGCCGCCGACCTTCGCGGCACGGCCATCGCCCGGCGCGGCGTATGTGCCATAGGCGGAGCGCTTAATGCCGCTAAGTATCGCCGTCCTTCCCACAGCACCGGCAGACCGCGCACGATGCAGAACGCCACGCTCAGCCACACCAGCGTCTGCACGCTTATAGAAATCATGGCCGGCACTGCATCGCCCAACCGAGCGTGCACAGTCGCATGTGATGAAGCCACCGCAAGCTGCAATCCCACCGCGCAAAAGCAGGCGCACTTGACCACGCCGTACGCAGCGCGGCTGGTGCGCGAGGCCACCAGCGCACGCGCCCAGCGCGCGTCTAGCATGGAGTTACGTCCGAATCCGCTGCGGCCTTCGCGCGCGGCGATGCTGCGGACAAAATCCGTCGCCGTGCCGCGCACAAAAAACAGCACCGGCACCCACACCGGAATCAGCCCGCACACCGCAAAGTAGGTGAAGTAGAGATTTTCGACGACGCGGTCGCCGAGGATGTCGAGCTGCGCGCCCAGCGGCGTAGCCAGATTTTTCCGCCGCGCAATCCAGCCATCTACGGCGTCAAGCACGATGGCCGCCACGGTCAGTCCCACCGCGGCGAGGTTTGCGCCTGCTCCGCGGCCAAAGAGCAGCACCGCCGCAAACGCGGCGAGTACTCGCAGCGCCGTGATTTGGTTTGGCGTCATAGCAGCCTCCTGCGGCGCCGAGCCCAACCTGAGCTGCGCCGCCGGGCGCGGAAAGTGCACGGCGACAGCCAGAGCTAACGGCACGCGATGTGGCGCGTCTTCAAAGAGTTGAGCGAACAAACGAAATTGGCGAGCGAAGCCTTTTCACGGCAGGTGGCGCCATCGGCTGGCTGCGACTGTCACCAACAAGAAAAACCCGCGGGAATGTGACAGAATAACGGACTCATCTGAAGCCGTCGCGCCGAGTGAGGAATCGAACGTGATTCTACCGGGCGTAGGGGCGCTGCTTGCTGCGCCTTCGGGCGGCAGTTGGAGTCATCGAAGCTATGGAAGTTGGAATTGTTGCGGCGTTCATCGCGGGGCTGGTTTCGTTCCTCTCGCCCTGCGTGTTGCCGCTGGTGCCCGGATACATTTCGATGCTGTCGGGCATCGGCGTGGAGCAATTGAAGCAGGGCGAGGCGCCGCGCGGCGGGCTGCTGATTTCCGCGCTGGCTTTCTGCATCGGATTTTCGGCGGTGTTCATCGCCTTTGGCGCATCGGCCAGCGCCGTGGGCGCGTTCCTGCTGAGGAACAAGGCGCTGCTGGCGCCAGTGGCCGGCGCGCTGATTATTCTGTTCGGACTGCATCTGATTGACTGGCTGCGCCGCGTCTCGATTGTCGCGGGACTCGTCGTGGGCGGAGTGTTGCTCTTCGCGGGCGTGGCGCTGGGTCTGGCGTTGAGCGGCACTTCGATGCCCATCAAGCCGGTGCATCTGATTTCGCTCTCGCTGATTTTTCTGGCCGGGCCGTTTCTCTCTCAATGGCTCAACCGCGACGTTCACATGCAAAATGTCGGCGGGCAGCCCGGCGCGGTCAGCGGATTTCTGATGGGCTTCGCGTTCGCCTTCGGCTGGACTCCGTGCATCGGCCCGATTCTGGCCGGCGTGCTGGCCATCGCCGCCACGCGCGAGACGATCGGTCAGGGAGTATTTCTCCTCGCCGTGTACTCTGCGGGACTCGCTCTGCCCTTCCTGCTCACGGCGCTGGGGCTGAGCCGTTTTCTGCGCTTTTACCAGAAATTCCGCCGCCACCTGCACGCGGTGGAAGTTTTCAGCGGCGTGCTGCTGCTGGCCATCGGTGGGTTGATTTTCACCGACCGGCTGACGTGGCTCTCGGGAAAATTCTCGTTTCTGAATAGCTGGGTCATTAACCTGGAGAAAACCATTGTGCATTAATTCGGTGTGCGGGCAAGGGAGCCTGAACGGATGAAAAAGAATTTCCTGCTGGGTACCGTAGCCGTCGTGCTCGTTGCCGCGGCTGTCTATATTGACGTGCGCTGGATGCAAAGGCATGCGCCGAAGCCGGCGGCCAGCGCCAGCAACCTGCCCGATGCGCCTAACTTCACCGTGCCGGACCTGCAAGGCGCCAACGTCAGCCTGGAGCAATATCGCGGCAAGCTGGTGCTGGTGAACTTCTGGGCCACATGGTGCGGCCCGTGCGAAATCGAAATGCCGTGGTTCATCGAATTCCAGCAGAAGTACGGCTCACGCGGCTTCACCGTAGTCGGCCTGGCCATGGACGACGAAGGAAAATCAGTGGTCGCGCCGTGGATCGCGGAAAAGCGGTTCGACGTGAACGGCTCGCAGATGCCGGTGAACTATCCCATCCTGCTGGGCAACGACAAAGTCGCCGACCAATTCGGCGGGCTCATCGGCCTGCCCACCAGTGTGCTGATATCGCGCGACGGCAAAATCATCAAGCGCTTCATCGGACTTGTCGGCCACGAGACGTACGTGAAGGCGATTGAAGATAATCTGTAGCGCGGGGTTTACCCCGCGCATTCCGCCGCGAATTTCGGGGCGCGGGGATAAACCCCGCGCTACACCAACCTCCAAACCCGCATCCAAGTTTGAGACGGGAATTGCCCAGCCTCCCTCAGTATCCATAAAGGGAGAACATGAATCGGCTTTCTTTTTGCGGTAGCCGCCTCGCGGCGCTTTGTGCGGCGCTTGTTTTTCTGCTGGGCGCGATGAACGGAGCGGCACAGCGGCTCAATCCTGGCAGTGATGTTTTCTGTGGATGGCGCGACGGCCAGACCAAGGCGGAAGCAAGCTTCCGCACTCCATGCTTCGCGTCCGGGAATTCCGTCAACGTAGTTCCCGGACTCCGCGCTGCGCACATTCAGCCGGCTTCGCTGAACAGCACCAGCGACGCGGATAATCAGAACGCGCGCCCGCAGCCATCCCTTGGCAACAAAGACCGGGGCGCGCCGAATTCCATCGGGCAATTTGCAAAAAACATCGTGCGGGACCAGGCGGGCATGTGGACCAGCCCGCTGCGCATCCGTCGCCATGATCTGGT
>DASYRO010000181.1:0-5570 GCA_036004385.1 Candidatus Acidiferrales bacterium | reverse complement strand
TTCTCTGTGTCTCTGCGCCCTCTGCGTTAATGTTTGGACGTTGTTTTCTTCCTATGTTCTATTTTCTCTTTTCGTCGTGCTATCTGCGTTTATCTGCGTTCATGGTTCGACTTCGCTCACCACAAGTCTGCGGTTGTTTGGTTCTCCTCGCCACTCGCCACTATTCTGGCCGTCCAATGCTGTGATACTCAAACCCCATCGCTCTCATCTTCGCCGGCTCGAGCAGATTTCGCCCATCCAGAATCAGCGGCCGGGCCATGGACTTGTAGACGCGCGCCCAATCCAGTTCCTTGAACCGCGCCCATTCCGTGACGATCATCAGCGCCTCTGCGCCCACCGCGGCCTCGTACTCGTCTTTCGTGTAGCGCAGTTCCGGATAGACCGCGCGCGTCCGCTCCATGGCTTCCGGATCGAACGCCGCGATCTTCGCGCCTTCCGCCAGCAGCCGCTTGATTAAATCAATGGACGGCGCGAAGCGGATATCGTCCGTGTTGGCCTTGAACGCCAGGCCCAGCATGCCGAGCTGTTTATCTTTCAACACCCACAGCGCCTGCCGCGCGATGTCCAGGTAGTGCTCGATGCGTTCCTTATTGATGCGCTCGACTTCCCGCAGCAGCGCGAAATCCACGCCCGCGCGTTCCGCAAGACGTATAAATGCCTGCACGTCTTTCGGCAGACAGAACCCGCCGAAGCCCAGCCCGGCCTTGAGGAATTGCGGCCCGATGCGCGGGTCCATGCCCATCGCGCGCGTCACTTCTTCAACGTTGGCGTTCAGCCGCTCGCACAAATCCGCCAGCGCATTGGCGTAGGAAATTTTCAGCGCCAGAAAACTGTTGGACGCGTGCTTGATCAGCTCCGCGCTGTTGATGGTGGTGACGATGAACGCCGGCAGCGGCACCTTCGGTCGAACCGCTTCCGGCAGCGGGCAGTTGAACGTGCGCTCCAGAATCGGCCGGTAGATGTCGCGCAACATGCGTTCCGCAGCGCCGTCGTCCACGCCAATCACGATGCGGTCCGGGTAGAGGAAATCCAGCACCGCCGTGCCTTCGCGCAAAAATTCCGGGTTCGACGCTACTTGAAATTCCACGCCGCTGTGCCGCCCGTAAACCGCCAGCGCGCGCTTCAGTTGCTGGCCGGTCTGCACCGGCACCGTGCTTTTTTCAATCACCAGCTTGGAGCTGCGCGATTCCGTGGCAATCAGCCGCGCGACGTTATCGATGGCAGAGAGGTCCGCGTCGCCCGTTTCCAGCGGCGGCGTGCCCACGCAGATGAACACCGCCTCGGCGTTGTGCACCGCCTCCGCCGCGTTGGAGGTAAACGCCAGCCGCCCGTCCCGGCATGTGCGCGCCACAATGCCGTCCAGTTCCGCTTCGTAGATGGGCAGCTTGCCCGCGTTCAGCGTGAGGATTTTCGTCTCGTCGTTATCCGTGCACACCACCTGGTGGCCGATTTCCGCCAGGCATCCGCCGGTCACCAGCCCCACGTAGCCGCATCCAATCACCGCAATCCGCACGAGCTTCCTCTCCGTGTCTTGTGGCTGTCATCCTGAGTCCCGGCGCTTTTGGCCTGGACGAAGGATCTCTCGACTGCTCTCTCGCAAGCCCGTTATTCTCGCCCATCCTCCTCGTTTCCGTCCAATCCAATTCCCGCGTCGCGGCGAGAATAACAACCGTCCTTCCTTTCGAGCCCCGGAGGGGCGACAGATAGTAGCCCAGGGCGTTAGCCCTGGGTCTGGAACGGCCGCGCGAAGCGCGTACCTCTCCTTGCCCTGAGCGCAGCCGAAGGGTGCCGAAGGCGCCTTTTGCTTCCGGCGCGGAGCGCCTGAGGCACTATGTTTCTGCAGGATGCGATAACGACATCAACGCAGGCCACATTTTCGATTGCGTCCTTCTCTTTTGCGCCGCGCGCAGACACGATTCTTCATAATAAAATATCCATCGAGAGGAGCCGCCATGTATAAGACAAAACCCTGCCTCGACTGCGCCATGCCGCCGAAGAGCTCGCCGGTGAATGTTCTGGTGTTGAACGCGTCCTTGAAGCACCGCCCCGAGCTTTCCAACACCGAAGAGCTGGCCCAGCTCGTCGTCGATAACATGAAGCATCATCCCGCCGGCCTGACCAGCGAAATCATCCGCCTTTCCGACAAAAAGATTCCTGTCGGCCTGGGACTCCGCCAAAGCCCCGAGGACGACTGGCCGGCCATCACTGAAAAAATTGTCGCCGCGGATATTCTTCTCTTCGCCACGCCCATCTGGTGGGGCAATCGCGCCAGCCTCATGCAGCGCATCATCGAGCGCATGGACGCCTTCGACGAGCAGTACATCGCCGGCGGCCGCAGCGTGCTGTACAACAAGGTCGCGGGCATCGTCATCACCGGCAGTGAAGACGGCGCGCTATCCGCGATGGGCACCATCATGATGGTGCTCACCTGGCTGGGCTTTACGCTGCCGCCGGAATGCGCCGCCTACTGGGTCGGCGAAGTCGGACAGCCGCCCAGCAAGGACCGCGAAAAACGCCTGGCCAACGACGCCACCCAACACATGGCCAAAAACCTCGCGCGCAATCTGCTGTTTTATTCGCAGTTGCTGAAAATGCATCCGCTCGTACCCAAAGCCGGCTAGCGCACTTCCAATTTGCTTCGCTCAAGCGCGACGGGAGCGCTTGTCATTCTGAGTCCGCCGCGACGGACGAGGAATCTGCTTAGCCTGCGCAAAAAAAAAACACGGGCGGCTCTCGCCGCCCGTTCCGTCCATCTCGACTACAAAATGATCTCGCTGAGGTTTTGAAATCTGTGTAATCTGCGAAATCTGCGGATCGATTCAGTTCGCCACGCGCATCGCCGCCCGCGCCGATTCCACCCACTCTGCAAACTCCACCGGCATCTTTCCTGAAGACACGCCCGCCAAAAACGCCGCCACCATCTCCGCCTGGCCTTTGCCGCGAAAACTTGCCGTGCGCGTCTTCCCGCCGGTGGAAAACCACGCGCGCATAAAATCCTCCAGCCGCGCCGTCTTTTCTCCTGCTGCGATTTCAATGACTTCCTTGGGTCCCGCGCCCGCGCTCAGGCAATCGTAGTGAATCGCTGCCGTGCTGCCGCCGGCGAACGTCAGCGACGCATCCACGCCTTCGTCGGGAAACTCTCCCAGCTTCGTGGCCGCGATTGTTTCCGGCGCCGCGCCTACGATCGCGCAGCACCAGTCCACGAAGTGGCAGACTTCGCCCAGCACGCGCCCGCCTTGCGCCGGATTACGCAGCCAGTGGCCCTCGGGCAGCGGCCCGGCGTGGACCGTGTAACGGATTTTGAGCGGACGCGCGCCGGCAAAAAATTCGCGCAGCGCAGGCGTGGCCGGCGCGAACCGGCGGTTGTGGCCGACCATCAACGGCGCGTGTGTCGCTTCGTGCGCGGCGATGATTCGTGCCAGTTCCGCCTCGTTCAGGCACAGCGGTTTTTCCACAAACACCGCTTTGCCTGCGGCGAGCGCCTCTGCCGCCAGCGGCCCGTGCAGATTGTGGCGCGCGGCGATGAACACGGCGTTCACATCCGCGTCGCGCAGGACTTCGTACGCGTCCGTGGTGCAGCGCGCGAATCCGAATTCTTCCGCCGCGCGTTTCGCGGAAATGCCGCGCGCATTGGCAATGCTGACGAAATGCACGCGCGGGTCAGACTGGAGAGCCGGCAGCAAATACGCTCGCGCATAATTTCCCGCGCCGATAAAACCCACACGGATCGCCTTCGTGGGTTGCGTCTGTTCGTGCGTTTGTAGGGGCGCGTCTTTCGCGTTGGTTGCGTCCCGAATGTCTTTGCGGGAAGACCGCCCCTTTATCTTCATCGTCGTCGCCGTTCTCGTTTGCGCTGCTGCGTATTGCAGCATCACTCCCAGCGACGCCTTGCTCCCGTTGGACACAATTTCGTACGCCCGCGCCACGTCGTCCACGGCGAAGCGGTGCGTGATGAGCGGCGCCGCGGCAATTTGTTTTCGCGCCAGCA
Source organism: Candidatus Acidiferrales bacterium (assembly GCA_036004385.1). Lineage (GTDB taxonomy): Bacteria > Acidobacteriota > Terriglobia > Acidiferrales > UBA7541 > JACQDE01. The sequence goes on along the minus strand of DASYRO010000181.1, from coordinate 1,582 downwards.
ATTCCAGAAATGCTTCCAGGTTCCGGCGCAGCGACCAGCGCACCTGCGCGACTGGATAATCCTCGCCGCCCTCTTCGTACGCCGGATCGTAGCGCCCGGGGCCGTAGGAACGCGCATACACCACGCGCAATTCCTTCGCGTAACAGGCGTTGCGCGGCAGATCCGTGCGCACGTCGCCGACAATCACCAGCGTGGCGCGGTCCGCCGCGGCTTCGACGGCCCACTCCACCGGCGCCGCGTTCTTGCTTGCGGCCGCAATGAACACGCGCGCAAAGCCGCGAGGATTTCCCCACGCACGCAGCGTGTCGCCGAGCAGGGCGCGGTCCGCGCGCGCCACGCGCTCGAACCCTAGCTGCCGCGCCATGGCCATGCGGTCTTCGCGCAATTCGAATCCGCAAACATGGCAGCCCGACGCGCGCAGCACCTGCGCCAGCAGCAGCCCCACCGGGCCCAGTCCGAGCACCGCCACGTTTTCGCCGGGCTCCGCATTCGAGAGGTGCATGGCGTGCAGCGCGATTCCGCCCAGCGCGACGAACGCCGCTTCTTCGAAGCTCACGCCTTCGGGAATCGCCGCGACCAAATTTCGCGGCACGAAATTTATTTCCGCGTGCGTGGCCGCGTCCGTGCCCACGCAGGCTACGCGCGTACCCGGCACGAGCTCGCATTCGCGCACCTCCAGCACCGTGCCTGCGCACGAGTATCCCATGGCCCGCGACACGTCCAGCTGCTGCTGCACTTTGTACAGCGTCGCCGAAATTCCCTCGCGCCGCAAATTCTCCAGCACGCGTTTTACCTGGTCGGGACGCCGCAGCGCTTTGCCCAGCAGGCTCGACCGGCCCAGCTCCACCGCCGCGCGCTCCGTCCCCGGACTGATCAGCGAGCACGCCGTGGCCACCAGCACGCCCGGCGCTCCCAGCCCGCTCCCAAAGCTTCGGGACGACGGCGCAGGGACTTCCTCCACGCCAATCGTCCCGCTGCGCAAATTTTGTACCACTTGTTTCATCGCGGTTTTGTCTTTCAACCTTCTAACTTTCCAACCTTCCAACCTTCAAACATTTTCCGCGGGCACAAACACAAACGCGACACTCACCGGCAGTTTCGCTTCGCACCCCAATTGCACAATTGCCGCTTGCTCGCGCTGGCCATACCGCGGCGCGACCCATCCGCTTTCGCGTTGCGTTTTAAGGCGCACATTGTCCGGCGCGGCGGCAATCATCCGCATCGGCCCGATGCGCCAGCCAGCCTGGAAAAGAAATCCCGCCGCATCCGGCGCAAATTCCGATACGGCGAGAAGATCGCTCGAGAATTTTTCTCCGGACTGGAGCGGCTCCGGAACAATCTCCGGCGCGAGATGAAAATTCCATTGCAGCTCGTGCGTGCCTGAGCCGCGCAGCGTGTCGTGAATCATCAACACACCCTTGCGACGGTCGAGCGTCACGCGCCGCGTCACTCCGACCCGGCCCCGCAGCCTGCGGTATCTCGAGTGCTCGCCGGCGAATTCCACGCGCTCCGCGCCGGTGCGCCAGAGTTGCGCGTTGCTGCGCGTATCATCCACCATGCGGAAGGGCAGCCCGGGCCAGAA
>DASYRO010000180.1:0-8093 GCA_036004385.1 Candidatus Acidiferrales bacterium | reverse complement strand
TCCGCTACCTGCGCGCAACTGACGCGCTCTATCGGCCGCTGCGCAGCCCCGCGTACCGCGCGTTCCGCCTGGCCATGGCTGGCGCCGCGTTCGTGCTGGGATACGAACGATTCGAAGGCATACGAAACGTGTATCGCCGCGCGGGCGGCGCGAGGTTGCGCGAGGCCGTCGTGCCGGCAAGATGAGAGAAGGTCTCAGCGAAGAATTTGGAAACCGCAGATGAACGCTGATCAACGCAGATGAAGCTGGAAAAAATCATTACGCTGGCGAATGCGGCCGTGCGGCTGCGCTTTGCGGCGATGGAAAGATCGTTGCGAGCGGTGGGCTGCAATCTGCCGCTGGCCGTGATTCCCTACGACGCGCAGAAGTTCGATCTGCCGGCGAATGCCTCGTGGTGGGAAATGGCGGACGTGCTCGCGTGGCTGGCGGCGGAAAAAACGCACGCCGCCATGCGCAAGTATCAGTGCCTGCTGGCGGCGAATTACCAGTTCGTGGATGCGGACGTCATTTTCCTGCGCAACCCCGAAGAAGTGCTCGCGCCGCATGCCGGCTTCATCACCAGTTGCTGCCACTGGCGCGACGCCGGGCACACCACGACGAAGGAATCCGAAAAGATTTTGTCCGCGAAGAGCACGACGTGGCGGAAGACCACTTTCAATTCTGGGCAATTCGCCTGCGACCGCGCGCTGCATGACTTCGAGGGACTGAAACGCGCCGCGGCAAAATATGCGGCCACATGCCTGCGCCTGCCGTATCACGAGCAGCCGGGCGTGAACCTGCTAGTTAATGAGTCCGGCGTCGAGATCACCAACCTGACTCTGCCGCCGCACTGCATGGAGTCCACCTGGGCGGGCGACTACCCCGGCGCGTATGAAAATTTCTGGCGCGACGCAGCACGCAAACCGTACCTGATTCACTGGGCAGGCACAGCCATGGACGTTCCGCGTCCCATCAACAAGTTGTTTTACGACTTTCTCACCGCGGCGGAAAAAGCGGAATGGGATGCGCAAGTCGCCGCCAAGAAAAAACAGAAGAGCTTGCCCATCGTGCCGCTGCGCGGCGTGGCGCGACGCGTGAAGCGCGCGTTTGAAGGGTTGGCGGGACGATGACAAGCGCGGTCACAACGGCGATGAGCGCGAATGCCATGGCCAACGCGACGCCGCGGCGGGCGCAGAGCCTGCGGCTGCTGTTTGCGGCGAACATTCCGCGCGACGCGCAGACGGGCATGGGCAATCACATGCTCTCGCTGGGCGCGGCACTCGAGCGGCGCGGTCATCGGATCGATTTTATCTTCCGCGAAGACTTGCTGGGCGCGGGCGCCGGCGGGCGGATGACGCGGTTTACGTTTCCGTGGCGGCTGGCGCGGGAAATCGCGCGGCGCATGGCGCGGGGAATTTTCTACGACGCCGTCAACGTGCACGAGCCTTCGGCAATGATCTGCGCCGTGCGGCGCGGCTGGTCGCAGCGCTTTCCGCCGGTGGTGGTGACCTCGCACGGCATCGAGCAGCGCGGCTGGGAATTACCCGCGGAAGGCGCGCGCCGCTCGCTGAAGACGCGCATCGCGCATCCGGCGACGCAACTCGCGCAAGCGAACTACGCGCTGCGGCACGCGGACGCGGTGTGCTGCCTTTCCAGCGAAGACGCTGACTTCGCTGCTGCGCGGCTGGGCGTCGCGCCGGAAAAAATTCACCGGCTGTCGAATGGCTGCGATGCGGCTCTGCTCGACATCGCCTGGAGCATCTCCGCGGAACCCGCGCTGCTGTTTGTGGGCACGTGGCTGCCGCGCAAGGGCACGCGCGAACTGGCGCAGGCGTTCGCGGAATTGCGCAAGACGCGGCCGTGGCTGCGCCTGCGCGTCATCGGAGCCGGCTTCCCGGCGGAACATGTGCTCGCCGATTTCCGGCCGGACGATCGCGCAGCCGTCGAGGTGCTGCCGCGCGTGGCGCGAGAGGAGCTGGCGCGGTGCCTCGCGCGCGATCAAGTGTTCGTGCTCGCCTCGCACTTCGAAGGCATGCCGCTCAGCCTGCTGGAAGCCATGGCCGCCGGGCTGCCGTGCGTCACGTCGAAGATCTGCGGCATGGGCGATTTGATGGCCGATGGGAAGAACGGAGTGGTGGTCGCGCCGGGCGACGTGGCCGCGCTGACGGCGCGCGTCAGCGCGTTGTTGGATTCGGCCCCGCGCCGCGCGCAGTTGGGCGCCGCCGCGCGCGAATCCGCACGACACCTCACGTGGGACCACGTCGTCGCGCAGTGGGAAGCTGCGTTCACGCAAGCGGCCGAAAAACGGTCGCGGAGATTTTTGTTGCAGGACGCTCGCTGGAGCGATGCCGGCGCGGAGGAAGCGCAACGCCGTCTGCAGGGGAAACTCGCCGCGCTGGCGGACGAGTTGGCCCAAGGCCGCGACCCGTGCGCGGAAATGGCGCGCTGGGCGCCGCTCCAAATCCACGGGCGCATTCTGGACCTCGGCTGCGGCACCGGATGGAAGGCGCACTGCCTCGAGCGCACGAATGGGAACTGGAGCGTCGCGTTCGATTACGACGCGCGGCTGCTGGGTGAGGCGCGCGAACGCTTCTCGCTGGCGCGACTGGTGCAAGGCGACGCGCGGGAGTTGCCGTTTCCGAGCGGAGCCTTTGATTGGGTGCTGGCCATCGAAGTAATCGAGCATCTGCGGCGGCCGGACGCATTTCTGGCGGAAATTGCGCGCGTGCTGCGGCCCGGCGGGCGGCTGCTGCTGAGCACTCCGAACCGGATGCAATATTTCCGGCCGTGGCGGCCGGGGATGTTTTATCGCGGATTGCGCGGCCGCATGGTGCTGGAGCCGTCGCACGTGCGCGAATTCGACGCGCGCGAACTGGCGGGTCTGCTGCCGCGGGAATTGCGCGCAACGCAATGGAGATTTGTGGGCACGCTCTGCGGGCGGCCGGTGCGCGTGAGCATCGAACAAGTGCCGCAGCCTATGCAGCGTTGGTGGGCGCAGGGAATCGAACTCCTGGCGGAAAAAGAAGGGATTAGGGGCTAGGGGCTTGGGGATAGAGAAAAACAGAATTTGAAATTTGAGATCTGAAATGAAAAGCAAGTGGGGGCGCGCAAAGAAGACGTGGTGAGTGGTCAGTGGCAAGAGAAGGAAGCATGAGCGCACGCAAACAAGCGTTGCAATGGGTGCGGCGGCGGAGCCGCGACGTCGCCTGGCAGATTGCCCGCGACCTGCGCGAGATTTCCCCGCAGGTTTCCGGCCGCGTGCTGGACCTGGGCTGCGGCGGAAAACCCTACGAGCCGATTTTTGCAGCCGCGACGAAATACGTCGGCGTGGACCTGCCCGTAGAACATTCCGCCAACAAAATGGAAAAGCGCGCGGACGTGTACGCGCAGCTCGGCGCGCTGCCGCTGGCGGACGCGAGCTTCGACGCCGTCGTGTGCACGCAGGTGCTGGAGCATGCGCCGGACCCGGACGCGGTGCTCGCGGAAGCGCGGCGCGTCCTTCGCGACGCCGGGCTCGCCGTGTTCAGCGTTCCCTTCCTCGCCGCGGAACACGAAATGCCGCACGACTACTACCGGTATACGCCGAACGGGATGGAAGCGCTGCTAGGACGGCATGGGTTCACGGATGTGCGCGTGAAGAAGCAGTTCGGGTTCTGGTCGGCCGTCGGGGAAATGATTTACTGGCACTACCACCGCAAAGTCACCGGAACACGTTGGGAAAAATATTGGTACGCGATTGGAACGACCGTCTTCCTGCGCTGCTTTCATGCCATGAATTGGCTGGACCGCGATGAGCGACTCGTGTTGAACCTGATGGTCACGGCGCGCAAGCTGCCGCAGAACGGAACGGGTGCTCCATGAAATTTGCGCTGGTGACAAGACGCTATCCGCCGGAATGCTGCGGGGTCGGAGACTACACGTCGCGGCTGGCGGAATTGTGGGCGCGGCAGGGGCACGAGGTGGTCGTGTTTGTGGCGTCGCCGGAAAAACAAAGTCAGAAGTCGGAAGTCAGAAGTCAGAACGAACGAGTGCCGGAAGTGCTGGTAGCGCAAGAGGGATCCTTCGGGCCGGCCAACAGCGCCGGCCCTCAGGATGACAACCAGCGGCCGGCTAACACGGTGCGAGTCGAACGAATCAAGCTGGATGGATGGCGGGATGTGCGCGGGGCGGTGGAAGCGGTTCTCGCGCAGCGGCCGGATGCGGTGCAGTTGGAATATTCGAACTACGGATGGAGCCGCTGGGGATTCGCGTTCTGGATGAACCGCTTCGTGCGCGAATTGCGGAACGCGCGCAGCCCCGAGGCTTCGGGACGCCCCTACGAGAAAATAAAAGCTAGCGGCGAAACACAGGAAATTCCGGTGAGCGTCGCGCTCCACGAATTTCCGCTGGATTTCGCGCCGGCGCCGCTGCTGGCGCCGGTTTCCCTTCTCCAGCGGCTGCATTTTGGTCTGCTCGTGTTGAGTGCGGACGAGGTGCTGGCCAACACGCGCCAGCGCGTGCGCATTCTGCGGCGATGGTTTCCGTGGCGGCGCGACACCATCCGTTACCGTCCGAATTCGAGTCACGTGCCCGTGGCGGCCGCAAGCGCGGAACAGATTGCGTTGCTGCGCGCGCAACACGCATCGGCCGGCGCGCTGGTAATCGCCACATTCGGGACCTACCACAGCAACAAAAATTTCGAGGCGGTCATTGCGGCGGCGGGCGAACTGCGCCGCGAGCGCCCCGTGGCGCTTTGGCTGCTCGGCGATACCAGCCCCGCGCAGCCCGCGTACCTGGAACGGCTGCGCGCAACGATCCGCGAGCGCGGGCTGGACGACGCGGCGTGGTGGCCGGGACGCATGCCGCCCGCGGAAATTTCGCTGTGCCTGCAAGCGTCGGATATTTTCGTCCTGCCGCAGCCGGATGGACACCTGACGCGCAGCAGCGCGTTCATGTCCGCGGCGGAGCACGGGCTGCCGGCGATCGCCGTGCGCCATGAGGAAAATCAGGCGGAATTCGCACACGGCGAAAATGTGTGGCTGGTGGAAAAGAGCCGCGCGGAACGATTCACGGACGCCCTGCGCACGCTGGCTGGCGATGCGGCATTGCGCGAGCGGCTGGGACGCGGCCTGCGGGCGCTGTATCAGCGCGAGTTCGCGTGGGAAGTGGCCGCCAGCAACAAAAACCGAAAAATGAAAAGCGAAAAACGAGACGTGGAAAATCTCGACGCGGCGGCGCAGAAGGGCGCCACAGAGCACTAGACGAAAGAACAGAGAACAAGAGAAGAGCGGATGCCACCGACGTTTGAAGAACGGGTAGGACGGAGCCGCGCGGGCGCGCCGGCGCTGCTGATTGTGCTGCTGGCCGTGGTGTCCGTGTGGTGGCTTTCGGGACAAGTAGCGCGTGAAAGCTACAAGAACATTCTAATTGCGGCGGTCTTTTTCCAGGCGCTGTGGGTGTTTTTCAAGTGGCGTGCGAGCGTCTACGCCTTCGCGGTGTACGTCGTGGTGGAGGGATTCCTGCTCAACTATTTCTACACGTTGCCGGAACTGAACCTGCTGAAGGACGTGTACGTGGTGTCGCTGTTCACGGTGCTGACGGTTTCCACCGTGCCGCGCGGAATTTTTCCGGTGCCGCGGACGCCGTGGATGGTGCCGTTCGCGCTCTTCGCCGTGCTGTACACGGCGCAGGTGTTCAACCCGTACCTGCCGAACATCATGGTGGGCCTGGTGGGACTGCGCGTCAGCCTGCTGTACGCGCTGCTGGTGCCGGTGGGTTACTGGTTTTTCGACTCGCGCGAGCGCGTGCTGCGCTTCTTCCTTTTTCTGACGCTGCTCTCCGTCCCCGTGGCGGCGTTCGGCATCTTCCAGTATTTCGCGGGTCCCGGCTGGCTGACGTCGCTTTCTCCGGGCTTCGCGCGCGCCGTGTTTTACGCCAGTTCGGGCGCGCCGGGCCGAGCGTACTTCCGCACGCTTTCTACGTTCGTGCAGACCGGGGGCTTTTCGATTTATCTGTGCTTCATGATGCTGGTGGCGGTGGCGCAGTTCAACACGGCATCACTGCGCAATCAGCGCTGGTGGGTGAGCGGGGCGTTCGTGGTGAATTTCCTGGCGCTGCTGACCACCGGCGGGCGCTCGCCGCTGGTGATGTTCATGGCAGCGCTGGCGCTGTTGGTGGCGATGCAGGGACGCGTGGCCAAGCTGCTGCCCATCGTCGCGCTGACGGCGACGCTGTTCATCGGCGCGGTGATTGTGATGGGGCCGTCCGTGGCCGACCGCTTCGCCACGGTCCTGAACCTCGAAGAAGTGCAGCAGCGCAACATTCCGCTGGTGTATGGCTGGCTCTACGAATCCATGCACTCGGAGCCCGCCGGGCTGGGCGCGGGCTACGCCACGGTCGCCTCGCGGCATGCCGGCGCCACTCCGCTGAACGCCGGAGTGGTGGAGAACACCTTTGCGCGCATCCGCTTCGAAACCGGACTGCCCGGACTTATCCTCTACGTCATTTTCATTCTCGCGCTGGTGCGCGAGTGCATCCGCGTGCCGCAGAAGATTCCGGACCGCGAACTGGGCTGGCTGGTGTCCGCGTGCTCGGCATTCTTGCTGGTGAATATTTTCCTGAGCTTGCCGTGGGGCACGCCGTTCGACGTGTCCCCGACGAACGTCTACTTGTGGTTTTTCCTGGGATTCATGGCGCGCGCGCCGCAGCTCGCTGGGGCGAACGTCCCCGCCGTGAAGCCGGAAGAAGAGCCCGCGGCGGGACCCTTGCGCGTCGCGCCGGAAGAGGCTGCGCCAAACCCGTGAGCGGGCCGCGGCCGATCCGCGCTCTATTTGTCGAAAGCCAGACCGACCTGGGCGGGGCGCAATTCGCGCTGCTGACCATGCTGCAAAGCCTGGACCGCGCGCGCGTCGCGCCGGTGTACGCGTCGCTGGAATTCGGCGCGGGAGATTTTGCGGAGCGCGTCGAGCAGCTGGGCATTCGCGTCTACCGGCTGCCGGGCGGAAGATTCCGTAACCTGTGGAGCACCGCGGCGCGCATCGGCCGGCTGCACGCGCTCATCCGCGAAGAAAAAATTGATGTCGTGCTGAGCAACAGCGGGCATCCGCTGTTTTACGCGCGGCCCGCCGCGCTGCTTGCCCGCCGGCCGTGCGTGTGGTGGGCGCACGCGTATTTTCCGCGAGACCCGCTGCGCGGCGACGTCGTGGCGCTGACGCAGCTTTTTCTCGCCGCCGATTCCATTTTCGCCAACTCCGAGCACATGGCCCGGTCGCTGCGGGCGGTGTACCCGGAGCGCCCGCCCATCCGCGTGGTGCGCTACGGGATTGATCTCGCGCGGCACGCGCCCACGCCGCAGACGGCCTGCGCGGCGCGTCGAGAGCTGGGAATTTCGCCGGACGAGAACGTCGCCGGCATTTTCGGGCGCTTGCAGCGCGGCAAGGGACAACACGTTTTTCTGGAAGCCGCGTCGCTGCTGGAAAAAAATGCAGCGCGCGCGCGGTATCTCATCGTCGGGGGATCCGTTTTCGGCCTCGAGCCGGAGTACGTGGCGGGGCTGCGGCGCTTGGTCGAAGAGCGCGGGATGAGCGAGCGCGTGATGTTTCTCGGCCAGCGCACGGACACCAACGAGTTGATGAATGCCTGCGACATCGTCGTGCTGGCCTCCATCGAGTCGGAAACATGGGGCCTGGTGGTGGCGGAAGCGATGGCTGCGGGGCGCGCGGTGATCGCCTCCGCGGAAGGCGGGCCGCGGGAAATGATCGAAGACGGGCGCACGGGAATTCTGGTGCCGCCGGGGGACGCCGCTGCGCTGGCCGCGGCGATGGACTCACTCTTTCGCCAGCCGGAGCGGCGCTGCGCGCTGGGCCGGGCGGCGCGGCTGCACGCCGAGCAAAGCTTTGACCGCTTTCGCGCAGCAGCAGTGCTGTGCGAAGCGTTGGAGCGCGTTTGCGAATCACACGCGCGGCGCGGATGAAGGAGATTCTTGAAACGCCGATGAACGCAGAAGAACACAAATCGTCAACGAACGGACGATTGCGCATCGCCGTGGTCACGCCGGAGCTGCATCGCACGGGCGGGACGGAGCGCGGCACGGCGGAAGTGGTCGAACGAATGTCGCGCGAACACCAGATTTGTTT
>DASYRO010000179.1:0-5203 GCA_036004385.1 Candidatus Acidiferrales bacterium | reverse complement strand
CAGGCTCAAGGTCTTCCCTTCTACTTCGTGGCAACGGCCGGGCAAGGCGTTTAACCAGCTTCCGAGGCTGGACTCCCAGAGGGTGGGTGCGTAGTGGGGGCGCACATCGCTCAGCCGTTGCCGAACTTGAAGGGGTCGGGCAACTCGCGCGGGATCTCTATGTACACCGATCCGCTGGCTAGAGTGCAGCGGCAAGCCGGCCAGCGCCTGTAAACGGCGGCTCGCTCGGCTCTCTCCCGCGGTTTTTGTGACAGTGTTCACAATCGCCCGACCCCGAATCAGAATGCTTTGCAGGTGGGGATGGGCATCCCCCATGCCAAACCACGCCAAAAAGTGTGCGAATAAGTGTCGTGTTTTCTTGTAATTCTGCTGGCTTAGCCTAGCCGCGGTGTTCTAGACAAGTGGTGAATGGGACTTTTACCGCGAATTACGCGGGATTTGCCGCAACCGACCGCAGTTATCGTCCAGCTTTCCGCTTCGCAGCACGAGCTAAGCCCTTGAATCTCGTGGAGTAATCTGGATTTGTAGTCCAGAAATCTCGATTCCGTTTTGGAAGCTGGAATGCCCGATGGATTGTCCATGGAAGCGCGTTCCGTCAACGCAGTTAGCGGAGAATCTACCCTGGTGGTTGTTGGGCTGAACCATCGCTCGGCAGCGGTGGAAATCCGGGAGCGCTTCTGGGTGAGCGAAGACCGCCGCTACGCAGCACTCCACAAACTGGTGCGCGGCGAGGGCGTGCAGGAAGCCGTCATCCTGGCCACCTGCAATCGCACCGAATTTATCCTCTGGGCCACTGACCCCATCGCTGCGACAGAATCAGTTCGCGAATTGCTCGTTGGCGATTTCTCGCTCGAGACGGCTCAATGGGGCTGCTTCTACCGCCTCTACGACGAAAAGGCGCTGGCGCATGTCTTTCGTGTCACCGCCAGCCTCGATTCCATGGTTGTCGGCGAACCCGAAATCACCGGCCAGGTGAAGACCGCCTGGGCTCGCGCGCAGCAGGCCGGCACCACCGGCCGCTACCTAGACGCCGTTTTTCAGAAAGCGCTCAGCGTCGCCAAGCGCGTGCGCAACGAAACCTCTATCGGTGCTGCCGCGGTTTCCGTGCCCTACGCAGCCGTCGAGCTCGCGCGCCAAATCTTCGGCTCGCTGGATGGTCGCAACGTGCTCGTGCTCGGCGCCGGAAAAATGAGCGAGCTTTCGGCCCGCTACCTCATCGCCAACGGAGCCAGTTCGCTCTGGGTGACGAATCGCACCTTCGAGAATGCCGTCGAGTTGGCCACACTGCTTCACGGCGTCGCGGTTCCCTTCGAGGATCGCTGGCGGTATCTCGCCCAAGCGGACATCGTGCTCACCTCCACCGGCTGCCCGCACGTAATCATTGGCCGCGAAGATGCCGAGCGCATGCACCGCGAACGCGAAGGCCGTCCGCTTTTCCTGATCGACATCGCGGTGCCGCGAGATATTGATCCCGCGGTGCGGCAGATTCCCGGCGTCTTCCTCTATGACATTGACGACCTCGAGCAAGTGGTCGCGCACAATCTGGAAGGGCGCCAATGCGCCGCCATCGCCGCTGAAAAAATTGTCGCCGCGGAAGCTGCAGCGTTTCGCCGCAAGCTCGCCGCCGAGCGCGTCGTGCCGACCATCGTCGCCGTGCGGCAGAACCTCGATGAAATTCAGCGTCAGGAGCTGGAGCGCTTCGAAGCTGAATTTGGCCCGTTCTCGGAAGCAGACGCGCGCGCGCTGGACGAGCTGGCCACGCGCATCGTGAAACGCATTTCGACGCAGCTTGCGCGCGAGCTGAAGCAAGTTCACGAAGACGCGGAGCAGGATATTCTAACCGCTGCCATCCGCCAGCTCTTCCGCCTGCACCGCCCGCAGGCGGTGTAGCGGCGGGTTTACCCCGCCGCATTAGGAGACGTAAGAAATCATGAACGACCAACACCGCCCCCAATCCAACGAAACGCCCACACCGTCCAGTACATGGACCAGCCGCGAGGCTTATCTGCTGGCCATGGTTTGTCTGTTGGTCGGCGCCGCACTGGGATATTTTTTCCGCGGTTCTGCCGCTTCCATTCCGATTGCAGCTACTCAAACCGCTGCGTCGCCGGCCGTGCCGCCGTCCGGAATGCCGTCCGATAATTTGCCTTCGGCCAGTGGCCCGCCGCCGACGGCCGAAGCGCTTTCTTCCATAGCCGCGCCGATGCTGGCAGCGCTGAAGGCCGATCCGAAAAACGCGGACGTGCTCATCCAACTCGGCAATCTCTACTACGACCACCGCGTGTATTCCGAATCCATCCAGTATTACGCGCGCGCGCTCGAGCTGCGTCCCAGGGATGTCAACGTGCGCACCGATCTCGGCACCGCCTACTGGTACACCGGCGACGCCAAGCACGCCGTCGCGGAATATGAAAGGAGCCTGGCCGTGGATCCGTATCACACGGCCACCATGATGAACATGGGCATTGTAAAGCTGAACGGCTTGAACGATTCCAAAGGCGCCATCGCCACATGGGAAAAATTACTGAAGGAAAATCCGCTGTTCGCCGAGAAACAGAAAGTGCTCGACCTGATCGCTCAAGCAAAGGCTTCCGGAAAGTAATTCATAGCGGCGGGTTGATCCCGTCGCTTGTGCAGGTCCTTATGGCTGACCAGTGCATCCGGCATTTGTTGCAAGAGCATCGCGCAACGGAAGAAGTCCTTGCCGCGCTGGACGCGCTGCTGGATTCCATAGTGTTGGAACCCGCGTGGAATACGGACCGCTGCACAGCGTTCGCGCACGTTCGCCAGTTCGTCGCCAGCGACTGGCCTCTTCATGAGTGCAAAGAAGACACCGTGCTCTTCCCGGCGCTGGTCGGCTTCCTGCCCAGCGACACTGGCCCGCTCGAAGTGTTGCGCAGCGAGTTTGCCACTATTTCGTTCGAAGCCGCACGTATGGTGGAGTGCGCCATGGCGCTCTGCAGCACCGACACCACCCCCAAGTTGTCGCGCAATTTCCTGCACGCCGCGCGCAGCTTCAGCCAGCTCCTGCGCGACCACATTTACAAGGAAGACCGCGTGCTCTTTCCCATGGTCGCGCGCTACCTGCCGGCGGAGAAGGACGCGGAGCTGCTCGCGGCGATGTCCCGCTGCTGCCCGCCAGTCAAAATTGCAGGCGCTTCGGCGCAGGTAGCGATGCGCCAACTCGCGCTACATGTGTCAGGGATTGATGGGGACGTGGAGTAATGGTTTTAGAATCAGTCTAAAACTGGTGGCTGTTGAATTGCTCTTCATGAACTCACGGCGGCGCTTATGCGCCGCACTGCACACGGCCCGGCCGCCCAGAGAGGTTCGCCATGCCCGTTGACAAGAAGACGATGCTTGACGCATTAAAGATGGAAATCACGGTGATCGAACGCGGCGGCTACGATCCGTCCGTGCATAGCCCGCACGAGGAGCCACGCATCTTCCGCGACTCCATCTCCTGCCTCAACCTCGGCCTCAGCGACGAGAAGCGCGAACTTCCGTGCTCTGGATGTTTCTTGATCGATTTTGTCCCCGAGCAATACAAAAACAGCAACGACGATCCCTGCCACAAAATCCCGCTCAACGCGCAGGGCGACACCGTGGATTCTTTGGTCAAAACCGGCGCCCGCCCCGAAGATATCCAAGCCACCGTGCTCGCCTGGCTCAAGGCCACCGTCAAAAAACTCGAATCCGACCTCGCCGCCGGAAAATAACAATACGGAATGAAGTCTTTCAGGGCGTAGATGCCGTGCGCGCAGAGGCTGAACTTGACCAGCGCATGAGTTGATCGACGAGTCGCTCGGCATGCGAGGATTGCTTCAACCGGATTATGCAATCCACAGGTTGGGCTTCCAAGAGAGGATGGTCTGCGCTCAGCCTCGTGCGAATTTCCGGTTCATTCACTCCCGTCACCACGCTCAGACTTTTCGTAGGGATCCAAACATCAAGCTCACCGATGGGAGGTTCCTTCCGCTCTCCAGCGGCATTGATACCGAAAACCATCTTCCACTTGCCCGCGGAGGGCTGAACCCAATAGCGATAGGATCCGCCGAAGCTAGTTGCTCGCTCTTCTTTCCACATTGAATTCACACGACGACAAATCTCGATGAGAGTTGCCGTTTTCTTTTCCTCGCCAAACCTGATTAGGTCGTTGAGTTTGGGCCGCCGACCGCTCTTTGGCAATGGCTGACGGGCCTCGTCAACGAGGACAGACCTGACAAGAATCTCTTTTCCGTTGCTCAGCTTAGCATAATTGAAGAATACCGCGTTGATGTCGAGACTGTGTCGCTCAGACAAGTAGTTGACGATCCTCTCGGCCGACGAGTCGAGACGTGAGGATACCAGAAGAATTCTGTGATCTTGGCAATTGAGGGATGGTACCTCAATATGAAAATGTTCAAAGAAAGCTTCATCAAGCGGACGCTTAAGGAACTCCTCGGCGAAATCATAGATTTGCTCCTCGGTGGCCGAGTTGAGCCACGAGGCGTAATCCAAAGCTTGGGCAACAGCCTCTCGCGGTGAAAGATCGCGTTTGATCTCCACGACGACCGGCGTTCCGTGCGAATCGAGGCACAAGAGGTCCAAAGTCCCAACACCTTCAATCCAGCGCTGACGGTCAATTACGAGAAGGTCTTCTCCAAGGATGTCGGGACTTTGAGTGATCCAGGATTCCAAATCTTGCTCAATGTGATGCGCGGCGAGAGCTGTGTCTTCCACAGCTTTTATGGATTGGGCGTTGACTTCCCACACTTTGATGTGCGTTGCCATTTTGCTGTACTCCCAAAATTCGGATTGACGACTACGAACCCGGCTGAGGAGCGCCCTCCTCTTCGTCCGCATGCATCAGGCCGAACTTTTTCATTTTGTAGCGCAGGGCGTCGCGGCTGATATCGAGCAGTCGCGCGGCGTGCGTCTGATTGCCGCCAGCCTGGCGCAGCGCCAGCTCGACCAGCGCGCGTTCCACCTCTTCGAGCGACGTGCCGCCCTCGGGAATGGAGAGCGGCGGCAGCCAGCGTCCTTCGGCGAGCGGTTGCCCGCCGCCGTGCGGCGAGGAGGTGTGCTCGAACGCGGTCACGCCGGAATGCGGCTGTACCAGCGAGAACGGCATGTATACGGGCCGCAGCACCGGTTCTTCTTCGAGAATCATGGCGCGTTCGATGGCGTTTTTCAGCTCGCGGACGTTGCCCGGCCAGTCGTA
>DASYRO010000178.1:0-8634 GCA_036004385.1 Candidatus Acidiferrales bacterium | reverse complement strand
CCAAGAACAATTGCCGGAGCAATAGCGCTGCTGCTGTGCCTGACCGCTCATGCGGCCGGGCAATCGCCTGCGAGCGCGCAGGCTGCCACAATCGTTCTGCCACGACAAGTGGTCGCCGGACGGCCGGCGATGCTGGCGGTGCTCGACGCACAGGGTGCGCTCCTGCCTGGCGCGGCTGTCGAGTTCCGCGGCGGGGCGAGGGTGACCACGGACGCGACCGGCCGGGCCTCATTCACCCCGCCCAGCGAAGCCGGCGTGCTCGTCGCGCAATCGGGCAGCATCCGAGCATCCGCGGCCGTGGTCCTGCCCGCGGAAAACCCGCCCGATGGCGTGCAAGTAAACGAGACGCCACTCCTCATTTCATTGCGCGAGCCGTTTTCGGTTGGCGGCTCGGGCTTCCGCGGCGACCTCGAAGGAACTCGCGCGTGGCTGGGAGAACAGCCCGCGCTGGTGCTGGCGGCTTCGCCGGTATCACTGGTGGTACAAGCCGGTCCGCGCACGCCACCTGGCGCGACGCAACTGGTCATCGAAGCCGGTGGGCGCAGTCCGGGGCCGGTGCCCATCACGCTGGTGTCGCTGGAAATTTCCGAACAAAAGAAGCAACTCGCGCCCAAGGAAAAAGGAAAGCTGGTCGTGACGGCGCGCGGCAGCGAGCAGCGGCTCGAAGTCGAAGTGCGCAACCTTACGCCCGACGTGGTGAAGATGCCCGAGGGCGCCAAAGTATTTCGGACGGCGACACACGGCGGCGCGGATAATTCCGTCGAGATCGAACTGGAAGGACGCCGCACCGGCGATTATTCCTTGAGCGTGCGGCTGATTCCGCCGGTGGCCGGCCTGCCAGATACGGAAATGGCGCGGCAAAAACTGCTCGCCGCCCGGCGCGTCGCGCCTCCGTGGTGGGCTGCGCGCGTGGACGCGCTGATTGAGAGGCTCGGCAAGAACCCGCAGGATGAACTCCGCGTGCGTAACGAGCTGGAAAAAATGCTTGCCGAAAAACCCCAGGGCGAATTCGGGCGGCTCCTGGAAGCCGCGTGGAAGATTCTGCTGAACCGTTGATCGGTTAGGCTCGACACCTCACTGACGCACTGATTCTGTTTGTCATCCCGAGCGAAGCGAGGGATCTGCTTTCCATTACAAGGAGAAGAGCACAGCAGATTCCTCGTGGCCCCGTCCCGAACCATCGGGACGGGACTCCTCGGAATGACGACGCTGGGACGTTGGTGACACTAGCCTAAACTTTCACCAAATGTTCGCCCCTGTGCTAAAATCGCCCTTGCGTTTCTCCGATGTTCTGGCCGGAAAGGAAATGCTGTGACAGGAACCGAAATCCTTTTGATTATCCTGGCCTTCGGCGCCGGGTCTGCCGTGGCGTGGCTGGTGGCCGCGCGCAAGATGGCCGAAGCGGAATCGGCGCGCGCCAGTCATGCGAGCGCCGCGGATGAACTGCGCAAGCAGATTCAAACACTGCGGTCGGATGCGGAAGCCGCCGGCGCCAAGGCTCGCGAAGCGCAAGATGGACGCGTGGCCGCAGAAACGGCTCTGAAAGAAGCCGCGAAGAATCTCGACGAGCAGCGGCAAGCGATCGAAGACGTGCGCGCGCAAATGACGGAGTCCTTCCAGGCGTTAAGCGCTGCAACGCTGAAGAGCACGACCGAAGAATTCCTGAAGTTGGCCGGCGTCAGATTCGATTCCCTGAAAAAAGATGCGGCGAGCGAATTGACCCAGAAAGAGCAGGCCATCCAAAGCATGGTCAAGCCGCTGGCCGATTCGCTGACGGCGATTAAAGAGGAACTCGTGCGCGTGGATACACAGGTGGGCGCGCTGGCGCAGTCCAGCCAGGACCTGCGCGCGGAAACCGGCAGCCTGGTGACGTCCCTGCGGAAGCCCCACATCAAAGGCAAGTGGGGAGAGTTGACGCTTCGTCGCACTGTCGAGTTGGCGGGGATGTCGCCGCATGTAGATTTTGAGGAACAGACAACGACCAGGACTGACGACGGTACCTCGCAGCGTCCGGACCTGGTGATTAACCTGCCAGGCGGGGGGCAGATCGTGGTGGACTCCAAGGCGCCCATGGACGCTTTTCTGGACGCGGTGACGATTCGCACTCAAGACGAATACCACGCCGCCATGGAAAACCATGCCCGGGTCGTGCGGGCACACGTCAATAAGCTGGCCAGCAAAGCCTACTGGAACCAGTTCGAAAATGCACCGAAATTTGTAGTCTTATTCTTGCCGGGCGAGTCATTTTTCAGCGCAGCGCTGGAAATGGACCGCACGCTGATCGAAGATGCGATGGAAAAGAATGTGATCCTTGCCAGTCCAACCACTCTGATTGCGTTACTCCTCTCCGTAGCCGCCGGCTGGCGCGCGGAGCAACTGGCGGAGAATGCGGCGCAGATCAGCGAACTCGGACGCGATTTATACGACCGCATCCGCGTCTTCGTGGAGCACCTGGCCAAAGTGGGAAATGCGCTGGAGGCAGCCAGCAAAGCTTACAACAATGCTGTCGGGTCGCTCGAACAGCGCGTAATGCCCGGCGCGCGGAAATTCCGCGAGCTCGGCGTGCAAGCGACAGCTGAGCTTCCGGACGTCGAGCCAGCCAGCGTTTCGGTGCGGCAGCTAGCCGCGACCGCATCCGACAGTGAAGCCTGAAGCAAATCCATTCGAAGAAAATAAAACGGCCTCCCCGAGTAAAAGGGAGGCCGTTGCTGTCTCTGCGTGTGTTCCTACCAGTTGATTTTCAGGCCAAACTGGAATTGCCGCGGGTCGAGCGCGGCGGTGGGTTCGCCGGCGCGGCAAGTGGCCGGATCCAACGGGTTGCACAGCGGGCTGACGTCGGCCACGTTGAACCGATTGGTCAGGTTGAACACGTCCGTGATGAACTCTGCGTTCCAGCGCTCGCCGAAGAAGAGCTTGCGGGAAACACGGAGGTCCACAGAGAAAAATTCCGGACGGAAGAAGACATTCCGTCCCAGATTGCCGGTGCAGCCCAGGAACGTTGGGGTTCCCGCGGGCAGCCCCGTGAAGATTCCGCTCGTCGGCCCGCCGGTGACCGGATCGGTCGGGCAGACGGTGGGCGGCGCGAACTGGTTGGCTGACGGCAGGAAAAGTGAAGGCACCCCGCCAGACACGACCTGCGATGGCCGATCAGTGTTGGAACCGAAGTCGAGGTTAAAATCCGAGCCAGTGAGCACGGTGAACGGCCGGCCCGATGCCCATTCGATGATCGGAGCTACCGTCCAGTCCGCGAAGAATTTATGCAAGCCGCTGGGATCGGAGTGGCGCCACGGGCTCTGATACACCGCGCTAAGCACCCAGCGGTGGCGCTGGTCGAAGGTGGAGTTACCGCGTTCGAGGTCGGGCCTACGGTTGTCTTGCGGCGCCAGTAGCGTCTGGAGATCCGTCGAGTCATCGATCGCATGCGACCACGTGTAACTGGAAAGCATCTCGAAATTCTTCGAGAAGCGCTTGCTGAAGTTGAATGTCAGGCCGTGATAGACCGAGTTGCCGGAAGATTCCTGCTGGAGGACGTCGCTGAATGGTACGGGGACGCCGGGGGCGCCCGTCGGGAAACCAGCAAGCGCCGCCAAACCAACGAGGCTGGAGTATGCGGCGGCACCGGGACCCGCAAACGAGGGGTTGGGCCCGGTGGGACGAAAGAAATTGAAAATAGCAGGGGTGCCGATAAACTGGCCACTGAAGCCGGCGTTTGGACCAACCACACCTGCGCAGTTCAGCACTCCGAGGACGCTGGTTGCGATGACGGTGATTCCGCATGTCGTCGCGGTCGGACCCGTCGAAGCGGCAGGTACCGCGACGGTTACCGGCGAAGTCGGAACTAGCCCCCCGGCGAGGGCATTCCGGAAGTTGCGAACAAAGAGGCCCGGCAGCGGCGCGTTGATGTTGCGAGGGCGGTTGAGCTTCACGCCGTGCGTGTAAGTGTAGGATACGCTGAGCTTGTAGTCCGACCACAGCTTGCGCTCCACGGTCAGATTACCCTGCTGCGCGTAGCCGTAACGGAAACTGTTGGCCACGTGTAATGTGAACGGCAGGAGCGGGAGCGGAAAGCCGGATGTGATGTAGTTCTGGTTGACGAAGATGGAATTGTTCAGCTTGGGATCAAAACGCTGCTGGTCGCACAAGTACCCCGAAGAGGCCACGAAGGACGGAACCGGATTGCGAGGACACGTCCCGCCTCCCGGAATCCTCTCCAGTACACCCTGGAAAAGAGTACTAGCGTTCAAGGCGGTCGCAGCGTTCAGTTGCGTGATGGGCACCCCGGTCGCCGTGCCGCCGACGGAAAGCAACTGGACAGAATGTGCGCCCTCCGAGGTCGCGGAGTTGAAGGCGATGGCGAGCAAAGGGTGGTCAAAAAAGACGCCGTAGCCCGCGCGCACCAGCGTATTACCGTTGCCCGTGGGATCCCAGGCGAGAGCGAAGCGCGGCGACCAGTTATTCCTGTCCCGCGGAATGCCTTCCAGTATGTTCAGCGATTTCTCTGCCGCGGCGTTCATGGGCGTGGGAGAGGGAAACGTCGGCGTCAGTTCTACGTCGTAACGCACGCCATAGTTGAACGTCAGCCGCGGGTGCACCTTCCAGCTATCCTGCACAAAACCTGCAAACGCCTTGTTGTCGAACGGAAGCCGCGACGTGCCGATTCCCTGAATAAAGACCTGGGGAATGCCGAGTCCGTAGGCTTGTACGGCCGTAAAGCCGGGCGCAGTGGAAGGAATTCCGAACGCGGAGAAAGTGCTCGCGGTAAGCCCGCCAAAATTGTAAAGGCCGCCGAAGTTCAGTTCGAAAATCTGGACCTTCTTGGAGCGGAGCTGAACCAGGTTGATGTCCGTGCCGAACTTTAAGGTGTGGCGTCCCTTGGTCCAGGTTACGTTGTCCGCCCACTGCCAGCGGCGCTCGATGCGATCCACGGTGGAAAACGGCTCGCGGCCGAAGAAGGCGAAGCCGGTAATGTTGACGGCGACGTCGCTGCCGCCGGGCAGGTCGGCAAAACCGTAGTGCAGGCCGCGGCGGGCGAACTGGAAGCGGGCTTCATTGAAGAGCGACTGCGTGAAGGAGGTGACGTGCTGGGCCACCACGGCGAGGTCGCGCACGGAATTCAAAGACGTGCGGCTGCCGGCGTTCTGTCCAAAGTTCTGATTTTGCGCGTTCACCTGAATGCCGGTGACGTAGGAAGGTGTCACGTTCACGCGCACAAAGCTGTTGTTCTTGTCGTTCCACTGGTGGTCCAATCGCGCCGACCACAAGTCAGTAGTTTCTTTGATCGGATAGTTTCCGATCAAGGATGTGAGCGTCTTGAATGACGCGGGCAGGGGCACCAGGTTGGCGGCAGTACAAGTGCCCGGCGCGCAGTCTATGGGGAGCGGGAATCGCGGGCCGGGAGCGGTGGGCAGCAGGAAAAAGTTGGTGGCTACCGCGCCGAAGTCAACTCCGGTAAGAGCCACGCTAGAAGCGGAAGCGGCTAGCGCTGCATACGCTCCGCGCTGTGCGATCGGCGCAGTGCCGTTGACGAAGGCAGCTTGGGCGGGCGTCAACAGAACAGGAAACGGAAAGAACGCGGTGGTGGTGGGCGTCAATCCGAAGTTGTTCGAGCCGATGTTGGTAAACCCGGTTTCGTGCCGGCGCGTTGTCTCAAACGACAAAAAGTAAAAGGTTTTGTCCTTCACAACCGGCCCGCCGACGGTCGCGCCGCCCTGGAAGCGTGTGTACGCCTGTTTCACCGCGGTGACAGCGCCGGTAGTCGGGTTCACCTCAACGGAAAACGGATTGCGCGCCTGAATGCTCTTGTGGCGCAGAAAGCCGAAGACGTTTCCATGAATTTCGTTGGAGCCGCCCTTGGTGACGATGTTGATGACGCCGCCGGTGGCGCGGCCGAATTCCGGCATGTAGTTGCTCATGATCACCTGGAATTCCTGCACCGCTTCCTGCGAAACCGTGGCGCGCACGCCGTTGACGGAATTGTCCGTGGCATCGGCGCCGTCCACGGAAACCTGATTGGAGCGGGCGCGGGCGCCGCCGAAGTTGATGCCGCTGGTGGGCGCAGCGCCGATGGAGGGAGCGGAATCGCGCGCAGCCTGCGAATTGGTCAGCGTGAAGTTGATGTAGTTGCGGCCGTTGATGGGCAGGTTCTGAATTTGAAGAGTGCTGATGGTTTCCGCAACGCCCGTACGGCCTGTTTCGATGAGTTCCGTCTCCGCTCGGGACTCAACTCGCTCCACGCCGGGCTGAATCTGCATACGCGCGCGAAATTCGGCGGCCTGTCCGATGGTCAGTAATAGTTCGGGATTCACGAGCGTGGTAAAGCTTGTGGCTTCGACCGTGACCTGGTAGCGCCCGGGCGCGAGGGCCACAAACAACGCGCGGCCCGATTCGTCGCTTTCTGCGCTGCGCGTGGCCGATGTCGCCACGTTTTTCACCGTTACCTTAGCGCCCTTGATCGACGCCTCCGACGGATCCAAAACCATCACCGTCAAATCCACTGTGTTTACCTGCGCCGCCGCGGCCGCGCCAAGCGTCGCGAGCAGCGCAATCACACACACCCATTCGCGAAAACGCATCGTTATTCTCCTGTGAAATCGATTCGTAGGTGCTCCCGTGTCCCGGCTCGCCGGGACAGTCCAAGATGGCGTTGAGAAGGCCCTTCCCCCGATTGCTACCGGGACTTGTACCCTAGCCGCTAAGCCTATTTCAATAGGAATCTTCGGGACGTGGCCTGGAGAGGCATTTGGGTACGCGGCACGCGCGTGTAGCGCCGGGTTCCGCTTTTCAGAACCCGGCAGCCATTGAATCGTGCCGGGTCGCATTGAACGCGACCCGGCGCTACATTGCAATTCGGCGCGTCAGAAATCTGTGGAATCTGCGTAATCTGCGGATTGTCGTTCTTATTTCTTCGGGCCGAAAATGGCAAGCCGGTGGCCGTCCGGGTCATTGAAATTGGCGACCCACATCGTGCCGGTGGCGATGCGCGGTTCAACGGTGAATTGCACTCCTTTAGCCTTGAGTGCTTCATGCGCCGAGGCAACATCATCCACCGCGAAAACCACTTCCGTTGCGCCGGGGCCCTGCCCGGTGTGTTTGGCCAGCGGGACGGCAAGGGCCAGCATCACTCCACCGCCGTTGAGAAATGCAAACTCGTTGGGAATTTCCTGCGCAACGTCGAGACCGAGCTTGTCCCGGTAAAACGCGACGGAGTTCGCCAGATCCTTCACACCCAGCATCATGTAACCAATCTTCGACAGCTTGAAATCCGATGTGGCCATGGGAACGCTCCTGAGCAGCTTCAGGATTGTACTACCGACGGGGCTATGGGCGGGACAAGCGCGAAAGCAGGCGGCGGAGTTTTTCGCGGTCATCCTGTTTCATGTGCACGAATTCGACGCCGCTGCCCGCGGGCGTGATGTTTCGAACTACGGCGGTGGATTGAAAGCTGCGCAGGCCGGCCTTGACTTCCACGGTGAGCGCGTCGCCGATATTCAGCCGGCGATTGGATTCCAGGAATGCGCCGCCGAGGCTGAGGGTCTGCACGCGAACGCTGGCGCTGCCGGACGCGCTGGCCGCGACGATGCGCGCCGGCAGCGGTTCGTCCAGCGGGATACGCAGGTAGCGGCGAGCGCGAGTGCCGGGTTGACCGGCAAACTCTTTGGAGACGCGCGCCGTTTCGTCGTATTTGGCGCGCACGCGCGCCGATGACGGGCGGTTTTCAATCATCGCCAGCGCCTCCTCCGCGGCGGCACGCAGCCCGGCGGGTTCGACGTGCATCAAGCCGGTGCGCGTGCGCAGGATATTGCGCAGGAGTTCGGCGGCTTCCGGCGCGCACAGGCGGCCGAGCGCTTCGATGGCCTTGATGCGCACGAAAACGTCTCGAAAGCGCTCGTGTTGGCCAGAAGCAATCTCCATCAACAGCGGCATGGCGCTCGTCTCGCGCGCCAGCCCGACTTCGTCCACCATCATCGGAATCACCAGCGGATGCGCATGGGGCATGGCTTCCAGCAGCGCGGCCGGCAGACCCGGGGGCTGGATGCGCGTGAGCTCCGACACGGCCATGTCCTGCAAATTCCAGTCCCAGCTCGGCAGCGCGCGCGGGAGCACTTCTACCAGACGCTCCGGCCGCGTGGCGGCCAGCATTTTGACCGCGGCGGTGGCTCGCGGGCTGCGCGGGTCGAACACCTGCGTCACCAGCGCGCCGATCGCCGGCTCGCCGATGGCGCGCAGCAGCCGCGCCATGGCCGGCAGCGATTCCACTCCGCCGGGAAGCGCCAGCACGCTGGAGAGGTGATCGAGCACGCGCGTGGGATCGCGAGCCAGAATGCGTGGCAGGGCCGAATCCAGCGGACGATTGTCGAGCGCGACTTCCACCAGCCGGCGAAAATTCGTTTCCTGCAATATGTTTTGAGCAAGGAACGCGAGATGCACATGCTCGGAGGCGGAGTCATCGCGGCGCGGCGCGGCTTCCACGGCGAGCAGTATGCGTTCGAGCTCCGCGAAATCGGTTTTGCGCAGCGCGAGCCGCACAAAATCGGAGGTCACTGATGCGAGCACGGCGGATACATCCGGCGCCGTTTCCGTCACCAGCGCGCGGACCACGCTCTGGCTGAGTTCCTCGGGCATGAACCCCGGCCA
>DASYRO010000177.1:0-5539 GCA_036004385.1 Candidatus Acidiferrales bacterium | reverse complement strand
CGACCCGCTGTGGCACTTGGGACAAATCAATTTGGCGTGCCCCCGGGGCTGGTTGGAGAGCAAAGTTAGAATAAGCGAGAAATCAGAAATCAGATAGCAGAAATAAGAAGGCAGGTATCGATGCGTGTAGAATAAGGCTGGAGAAGAGGATGGCCGACTACACGGAAAGGCACGCCGCCGCCGGAATCACCGCCAAGCTGCCTCGGCTGGACACGTGGCCCAACCACTTTCCGGGTTATGAAATCACCATTCGCTTTCCGGAGTACACGTCGGTCTGTCCAAAAACCGGGCTTCCGGACTACGGCGCCATCACCATTCACTACATGCCCAAAAAATCGTGTTTGGAGCTGAAGGCGCTGAAGCTCTACCTCCTGGCGTACCGCAACCTGGGAATTTTTTACGAGAACGCGGTGAACCGCATGCTGCGCGATATTGTCGCGGCCACACGGCCCGCGTGGTGCGTGGTGCGCGGAGAGTTCACGCCGCGCGGCGGCTTGACCACGACCGTCGAAGCGCGGTGGCCGAAGAAAAAATAACCGGCAGCAGGCACAGATAGCAGGGAGGCATGGACAACCCGAAGGGGCTCGGCCATAATCCAAAGGAACGGCATTGATAGGCCCTGTTCTGGAAGGCCCTTTTTTCAACTTAAGGAGGCTCGATGAGCACGTCCCCCAGCGCTCCTGAATCTCAGGAGCATTACCAGTACGAAACCGCGTCCACGCCGCGGTGGATTCTGATCGTGTTCGTCGTCGTGTTTGTGTTCATCTTCTGGCTGCTGTACGCGAATTACTCGGGCCAGCAGTCCACGAAGGCGGAATTAGATAAATCCAACCAGCGAGCGGACATGCTTGCCGGCCAACTGAAACAGGCCAACGACCAGATCTCGGAACTGAAGGGTCTGCTCGACGTCACCTCGGAAAAAATCAAGCTGACGCAAGGCGAACTTGACCGAGCGAAAACCCTCGCGCAGAACATCCGCAAGGAGCAGCAAACCACCGGTGCGGAACTCTCCGCGAAAATCGGCCAGGTGAGCAAAGCCACTGAAGAAAGCGCCGCGAAACTCGGCGAAGTCAGCGGCGGTCTGGCGGGCGCCAAAACCGACATCGCGGCCACGCGTGCCGATTTGGAAGCTACCAAAAGTAAGTTGGAGCGCACCACGGGCGACATGGGCGTGATGAGCGGCCTGATTGCCAAGAACCACGACGAACTCCAGGAACTCATACGGCGCGGCGAGCGCAACATCTTCGAATTCGATCTGCGCAAGTCCAAAACGCCGTCCCGCGTGGGGCCGATTCAGATGACGCTGACGAAAGTGGATGTGAAGAAAATGAAGTACAACGTCGACGTCATCGCGGACGACAAGCGCATCGCCAAGGAAAACAAAACCGTCAACGAACCGGTGCAGTTCTATGTGAAGGGCGCGCGGCCGCCGTACGAGATCGTGGTGTTCGAGGTCTCCAAGGATCGCGCGGTCGGCTATCTTTCCACACCGAAGGAAGCTGGCGCACCGCGGCAGTAAACGCAATCCCGTACGATAATTCGGCCCTGTTTCCTTGAGGAAACAGGGCCGTTTCTTTTGTGGCGTATGATAGACGCGATTTCGGGAGAACAGAATTGAATAGAGTGTGCAAGGCGGTTCTGCTGCTTTCCGCGCTGGCCGTGCCGGTTTGCGCGCAACGGCCCGAGTTGCAGACGGACCCAGCGTTCCGCCTGCGCCGGACGGTGGACCTGGTTACGGTGGACGTGGTCGTCACCGACGCGCGCGGGAATTATCTCGGCAACCTGAAGCGCGAAAACTTCCGCGTGCTGGAGGATGGCGCCGAACGGCCAATCGCGAATTTCGCCGCGAGCGAAGCGCCGGCACTCGTGCTCGTGCTGGTAGAGACGGGTCCGGCGGTGTACCTGATCCAGCAGCAATATCTCGGCGCGGCGCGCACGCTGCTGGAGGGTCTCGGAGCGAGCGACTGGGTCGGGCTCGCCGCGTACGACCAAACGCCACGCGTGGTGCGCACCCTTACACAGCAGAAGAGCGACGTGCTTTCCAGTTTACAAATGATCCGCTACAACCTGGGAAATTCCGAGCTGTATTTTTTCCGGAGCCTGTCAACTGCGCTGGACTGGTTGGACCCGATTCCCGGACGAAAATCTCTCGTCGTGCTGACCACGGGTCTCGATACGGAACGGCCGCGCCGGTGGGAAGCTCTCGAAGAAAAATTGCGCTCGTGCGAAGTCGTGGTCTATCCCATCGCGCTGGGCGGCAGCTTGCGGTCGTTTCGCAAAGCCAAACATCCGGAGATGGACGAGGGCACGGGTCTGAGTTTCGCTCAGGCGGACCGTGACCTGAAGGAGATTGCGCGGCTCACCGGCGGACGAGCGTATTTCCCAAAACGTGCGCAGGATTTTTCCGGGATTTATCGCGACCTTTCTTCAACCGTGCGTCACCAGTACAGCCTCGGTTTCACTCCGGGCGCGCGAGATGGCCGCTTTCATCAAATCGAAGTGCAAGTGCTCGACGCGAACGGGCACGTGCTTGCCCCGGCGGAAAACTCGAAGCGGGGGTATCGCATTCGTGCGCGGCAGGGGTACGTGGCGCCAAAGCAGTGATCCGGACCGAGCGCGACGGACTGGCCCCGCAAAGATGCGATGTGCGCCTAGTCGTATTCCTTCTGGATGTCAGCGAGGGAACGAAGGCGGGCGTCCACCAACGCGAAGACGGTGCCGTCTTCAAACTTGGCGTCGCGGCCGCGTTCACCGCATTTCACGCCGGTGAGGATTTCAATGCCTTCGCCGACCTTGGCCACGGGCAGGATGTGGAACTGGCCGTCAGCCACGGCCTGAATCACTTCGGAGCGGAGCATGAGGTCTTCGACGTTTTCCACGGGAATGATCACGCCCTGCTTGCCAGTGAGGCCTTTGATGCGGCAGATTTCGTAAAATCCTTCGATTTTCTGGTTCACGCCGCCGATGGGCTGGATATCACCCTGCTGGTTGACGGAGCCGGTCACAGCGACATCCTGGCGCAGCGGCAGTCCGGATAGCGCGGAGAGCAGCGCGTAGATTTCCGTGGAGCTGGCGCTATCGCCGTCCACGCCGGAGTACGACTGCTCGAAGCAGAGGCTGGCGGAAAGCGAGAGCGGCTTATCCTGCGCGAACATGCTGCGCAGATATCCGGAGAGAATCTGCACGCCCTTGTCGTGGAGGCGACCGGAGAGATTCGATTCGCGCTCGATGTTAATGATGCCGGCCTTGCCCAGAGCGACCGAAGCGGTGATGCGCACGGGCTTGCCGAAAACGTATCCGCCGATTTCGTGCACACTGAGGCCATTGACTTGGCCGGCGCGCTCGCCCGCGGTGTCAATCAGCAGCACGCCTTCCTTGATGAGCTCATTGAGTTTCGTTTCGTATAAGTTGTGGCGCTCGATTTTTGATTCCAGAGCCTTGCGCACGTGCGCGGCGGTAACCGGCGTCTCGCCGTTTTCGCGTGCTGCGTAACAGGCTTCCCGGGCGAGATCGAACAGGTCCGTGAAGCGCGCGGTGATTTTGCTGCGGCGTCCGGCCAGGCGCACGCCATACTCGATCATGGCGGCCACGGCGGTGCGGTCGAAGGGGCACAGCTTCTCGTCCTCACTCAATTTGCGCAGATGCCCGCCATATTGCCGGATGACCTCGTCGTTCATTTTCATTTCTTCGTCGAATTCGGCGCGCACCTTGAAGATTTTGCGGAAGTCCTCCTCGAAGGAATAGAGCAGCTCGTACATGTCGCGGTCGCCGATAAGAACCACCTTCACATTGATATCCACCGGTTCGGGCTTCATAGCCGCGCTGGAAACGGCGAAGAAGAGATCCAGCGGCTGGATTTCCAGCATGCCGTGGTTCATGGTGCGCTTCAGAGTTTTCCAGACACCGGGTTCGGTGAGCGCGTCGAGCGCATACATGATCAGGAAGCCGCCGTCGGCGCGCAGCAGCGAGCCGGCGCGCAGGTCCATAAAATCGGAAGTGTAGCCGCCGCGCATGTCGTAGGAACGCTGAATGGTGCCAAAGAGGTTTGGATACGTGGGAGTGGTTTCGAAGACGACGGGACACGCTTCAGTGGTGCCATGCGCCAGGATGACGTTGACGCCATACATGCGGAACGGATCGCGCTCACCGGGCATGGGCCTGGGCGTGCCGTCCGGCGATTCGCGAGCCTCTTCTTCACCTTCGCGTTCCTTAAAGGGCTCGAGGTTGTCCAGGATGTGGTGGCGGACCTCTTCGAGGTACTCGGCCATTTGCGGGCCCGGATATTTTTCCTTGAGCTCCTCGATGACGCCATCCACCAGCACGGAGGCCGCTTCCTGCTCGAGGTAGCTCATCTCGCTGGCCAGCTCGCGGGAAAGCGTGAGCGTCTTGCGGTACACGACGGTGAATTCCTGGCGGAATTGGTCGTACTTGCGCTCGAGTTCTTCGGCCAGGCCCGTATCCAGCTTGCCTTCCTGCACGAGCTTGGGGATTTCCTCGATGGGCACCATCTGGCCTTCCAGCACGGGGAAAATTTCCGGCAATGCCACCGCGCCCACCTGCATGCGGCCGAGCGCGAACTGTTCCTTGGCGATGCGTCGCGTGAAATCGTCCATCAGTTCTTTTTCGCGGGCGGTGAAGCGTTCTACGATGCGCCCTTTCTGCCGCTGGAAAGGCTCGCCTTCGAAGACCTGCGGGATGCGCCGTCGAAGAAATTCGATGCCGGACTGCAAGTCTTTCTTGAACGTCGTGGCCTGTCCGCGTTGTAGCGTGAGCAGGCGGGGCCGGTCCGGATTCTTGAAATTGTTGACGTAGCAGCGGTCCGGCGCCGGCGGCGTTTCCGGGTGCATTTCTTCAATCATGCGCGCAATCATTCCGCCGCGGCTGGTGCCCGCCAGCCCGCAAACAAATACGTTGTAGCCGGGAGCGGCCAGCTCCACGCCCATCTTCAGCGCGCGGATGGCGCGATCCTGTCCGATCACGCCTTCGAGAGGCTCGGCTTGCTCGGTAGTCTCCCAGGGAATACGCGTGGGATCGCACTGCCAGCGGAGTTTCTCCGGTGGGAGGCCGTCGTGCGTGAGGGCGGGTTTGGTGGTCATCGGGTCATCCCTTGAGGGCGCTACTCTAGCACAATGATTCCCGCAGGGGACTCACAGAAAAGTTGCGAGCACGGGGAAAAGGGTTTAGGGTTTGGGTAGAGGGCGTAGCAGACGCGGTACCGATTCCGGACTCACTTTTTCGGTGAAACGGCATGCCTGAGCAGACCGATTGTAAACACCCTAAAACGAGACTGATTGCCAAGGACCAGGACGCCGAGTATGTGGAATGCGTGGACTGCGGCGCGATACTCGAGGCTGACGAGCTGAAAGAGCCGTCGGGGTTTGACGAATCTCTCTCGGATGCATGAGAGGAAGGGTCTAGGGTTTTGGGTATAGGGCGTAGCGAGCAGGAAACAGGAAAGAGAACCTCACCGGAAATTCTAGCGGATTCCCAGAGAACTAATGATGCGGAGCACGTCTTCGGCGGAGACGTCGTAGAGGTC
>DASYRO010000176.1:0-3961 GCA_036004385.1 Candidatus Acidiferrales bacterium | reverse complement strand
CTATTTGCGCAACCAGTTGCTGCGCTACCAGCAACCGACGTGCGACTCGCTGCTCGACGCGCAACTCAACGAGCTCATCACGCTGGCTGCGACCGCTGCGGAGCGCCCGTCCAACTTCTCCATTCCCAACCGCGCCGATCTCGATAAAGTGCTCTCCGAAAACGGCACCGTGGAAGCAATTTCTGAAAACCTGAAAGCAGGCGGCGACAAAGCCAAGAACACCTGGCTGGCCGCATGCGGCGCGGAATTCCCTGAACTGCTCGGCAAAGTGATGGAAGTCAGCGCCGGAGACGGCGACGCCGTCGTGCTGAAAATTTTCTCCGCGAGCACGCAGGAAGCCACCGAGGCGGGCACCACTGCCAACATGGAGTTGCATGTCGAAGGGCAGCCGCGCGCGAAGGGCTTCAAGAAAGATGACCTCTTCGTCTTTGCCGGCACGCTGAAGACATTCACGCCGGAGCCGTTCACGCTGACCATCGAGAAGGGCAAAGTCCGCGAGGACACGCTGCCCGCCGAAGCCGCTCCGGCCAAGAAGGCGCCGCCGAAGAAGGCTCCGGCCAAACGGCCTCCGGCCAAGAAGCGGCCGCCGGCCTAAATCGCCAACGCTCGTGTGACCGTTCTCGCAGTCCTCATCTGCAATCGAAACGGCTCCGGCGCAACCCGGAGCCGTTTTCATTTTTCTGAATTCTGATTTCTAGATCCGCACCCTAACCCCTAACCTCTTTTTCCAATTTTGTACTGTCCAATCTTCCGGCTGAGCGTGTTGCGGTGGATGCCGAGCAGCTTCGCCGCGCGCGACTGGTTTCCTCTCACGCGGTCCAGCGTCTGCTTGATGAACCGCTTCTCGAATTCCGTGACCGCTTCGTCAAACAGAATTCCGCGCTCCACCATTTGCCCGACCAGATTTTCCAGTTGGTCCTTCATTGCAATCTCCTCGGAGTGTGGAAACCCCGGTGCGCCGTGCCACGGGAACTCTGCCTCGCCCATGAATTGCGGGCGATGTTGTTCCTAAATCACTCAATCACAAATCACAAATCACTCAATTCAATTCCCGTCCCGTCAGCCGCCGGTATGCCTCGCGATATTTTTCGCTGGTGGCCGCGACGACTTCCGCGGGCAGATCCGGCCCCGGAGGCGTCTTGGCCCAGCCGATGCGCTCCAGGTAATCGCGCACGAATTGCTTATCGAACGACGGCTGCGCTCCGCCGGGCGCATAACCGTCCGCCGGCCAGAAGCGCGACGAATCCGGCGTCAGCGCCTCATCAATCCAAATCAGTTCGCTGCCGAGCAAGCCAAATTCGAATTTCGTGTCCGCGATTAAAATTCCCCGCGACGCGGCCAGCTCCATCGCGCGCCGGTAAATCTCCAAACTGATGTCGCGGACTCTTTCCGCGACCGGCCGGCCCACGCGCCCGGCCGCCTCGTCGAAGGAAATATTTTCGTCGTGCCCGCTTTGCGCTTTTGTCGCCGGAGTAAAAATCGGCTCGGGCAATTTTTCCGACTCGCGCAGCCCTGTCTGCAACGGGATGCCGCACACAGCACCGGTCGCCCTGTAGTCCTTCCATCCCGAGCCCGACAAATATCCGCGCACCACGCATTCAATCGGCAACGGCTCGGTCTTGCGCACAACCATGGCCCGCCCGCGCAACTGGTCTTCGTACGGCGCAAGCGCAGCAGGGAAATCCGTCGTGGAAATCACGTGATGCGGCACAATGTCGCGCAGCGTCTCGAACCAGAATACGGAAAGCTGCGTCAGCACCTTGCCCTTATCGGGAATCGGCGTGGGCAGCACCACATCGAACGCCGACAGCCGGTCCGACGCCACGATGAGCAGCCGGTCGCCCAGGTCGTAGATGTCGCGCACCTTCCCGCGCCCGCGCAGCTTCACGCCCGAAAAATTCGTTTCCCAGACAACGGTGCTCACCGATGAAGGCATAACGGAATTCGTTTCCTCTGGAAGGCGAACGGTATTGTAGCCTACGGAGTGTTGAAGTCAATCGCGAACAAAAATGGAAAGTGGAAAACTTTTTTGCGCGGGAAATTTTCTTATGTTGTCATCCTGAGCCCGCCAAAGGCGGACGAAGGATCTCTCTTGAATCGCCAATCACCAATCGCAAATCACTCAATCACTGAATGTCGTCACGCCGCCGTCGCCGCACGTTCTTTCGGCGCGGCGCTTTCGCCTTCCCACTTCACGCTGACCAGCTTGGACACGCCGGGCTCCTGCATCGTCACGCCATAGAGTACTTCGGCCATTTCCATGGTCTTCTTATTGTGCGTGACGATGAGGAACTGCGCGCGCGCACTCAACTCCTCGGCGAGCTTCGTGAAGCGCCCCACATTGGTCTCGTCCAGCGGCGCGTCCACCTCATCGAGAATGCAGAACGGGCTGGGCTGGTAGCGGAAGATGGCGATGAGCAACGCCAGCGCGGTCAGCGCCTTTTCGCCGCCGCTCAGCAGCATCACGTTTTGCAGACGCTTACCGGGCGGCTGCGCGACGACGTCAATGCCGGTGTCGCCGCTGGAATCCGGCTCCGTCAAGCGCATCTCACCCGTGCCGCCGCCGAAGAGCGTGCGGAACGTGCCCGCGAAGTGCTGGTTGATCACCGCGAAGGCATCTTCAAACTTCTGCCGCGACACTTCGTCGAGTTCCTTGATGGTCTGCTGCGTATTGGTGATGGACTGAATCAGGTCGTCGCGCTCGCGTGTCAGAAACGTGTAGCGCTGCTCGCATTCCTGATATTCCTCGAGCGCCATCATGTTGACCGGGCCCATGGCGTCGATCTTGGCTTTCATCTCGTGATAATTCGTGTCTGCCGCGGCCAGCTCTTCGCCCGCCAGGAGCTGAATTTCCTGCGCCAGTAAATCTTCCGGGTGCTGGTTGAGTTCGGCAAGGCAGGTCTCGCGCAGATGTTGCCGATCGGAATCGTTGCGCGCGCGAGCGATTTCGTGCTGGCTGCGCTGCTCGCGCAGGTCGCCAAGATGCTGCCGGGCCATGCGCAGCGCGTCGTCCACATGCACCGCGCGCGTCCGCGCCTGTTCCCATTCCTGTTCGTGTTGCGACTTGGTTTCTTCCAGCCGCGTCTTCTCCGCAGCCAGCGATTCCAGCTGCCGTTGCAACTCGATCGTGCTGCCGGCCAGCTCTCCGCGCTCGCGCTGGATGGCGCCTTGCTGTTGCCGCTGTGACGCCGCGCGCTCCTGCGCCTCGCGCCATTCTTCCGTCAGCCGCTGCTCAATCATTTCCGCGCTGGCCAGACGCTCATTCGCTGCGGCAAGTTCCGCGCGCCGCGCGCCGAGGTCTTCCTGGTGCGACTGCATTTCGCCGCGCAGCGCGGACAGACGCTCGGTGATGCGGCGCGATTCGTCTTCATCGGCCGCGCGCGCATGTTCTGCCGCGGCGTGCTGCTCACGCGCACGCTCCGCGCGCTGCCGCGCAGATTCAATTTCGGAATTCAACCGGGCCAGCTCCGAGCCGTATTCGGCGAGCTGCCGTTCCAGCCGCGCAGTCTCCGCGAGCTGCTGATCACGCCTGTGCGCCGCAGCCACCAGCGCCTTTTCGGCCTGCATGTGCTCATCGATGGTTTCTTCGACGGATTTTTCCGCGCCGCGCAATTCTTCTTCGACTCGCCGTAGAATGCCCCGCGCTTCGTCCGCGTCGCGCTCGAACAGTTGTCCTTGCGATTCCAGCGCGCGCATCTCGCGCTTGATAGCCAGCGGCCCGGCTTCGCCCGGACGCCCGCCGCTCACCGTGCGCCCGCTGTAGCACGTGCCGTCGGTGGTGACGAACTGATATTGCGGATTTTGCCGCGCCAGTTTTTCCGCCGCCGCCGGTGAATCCACCAGGAACGCCGAGCGCAGCCGCGGCAAAAACTGTTTGGCCGCATGTCCCAGCGGATCGCGGAACTGCACCACCTGGTCCAGCCGCGAAACGACGCCTTCGTCGGAAGAGAAGGGAATCGCG
>DASYRO010000175.1:0-3759 GCA_036004385.1 Candidatus Acidiferrales bacterium | reverse complement strand
CGGGCGTCATCTACCGGCATGAGCAAACGCTTTCCGCGCCGAAGGCCGACCGGCTCGAACTGCTGCGGCATACGCGCGCGCAGACCGGGCAGCTCTTCATGCTCTACTCCGATCCCGCCAAGCGCATTGATGCGCTGCTGGCGGAAGTAGCGCGTACCGCTCCTGCTACGGAGCTACGCGACGAATACGACGTCGTGCACCGGCTGTGGCCCATCACCGGCAAGGCGGACATCGCGCGAATTCAGTCGGTGATGGCCGAGCAGAAAATCGTCATCGCCGACGGACACCATCGCTACGAAACCGCGCTGGCCTGGCGCGACGAGTGCCGCGCGAAACACGGCTCATCGAATCCCGACGCGCCGTGGGAGCGGGCGATGATGACCTTCGTCAACACGCACGCGGAAGGATTGGCCATTTTGCCGACGCATCGCGTGGTGTCGAACGTGACCAATTTTGATTTTGCCGCATTTCGTAACGCGCTCGAGCCGCATTTTGATTGGTACGCGTATCCGTTTGCGAATGCCGCAGAGCGCGTCACAGCATGGGAAGATTTCCGCAAGGATTTTGGCGCGCGGAGCCGGGAGCGTCGCGCGCTCGGGTTGTACGCAGGCGGGAATGCGTTTTACCTTTTCCTGCTGCGCGTGGATACGAATTTCGGCGAGCTGCTGCCGCACCTCTCGCCGGCGCAGCGCGGCCTGGATGTCGTGCTGCTGCACCGCTTCGTGCTGGAAAAAGGATTGGGGATCACGGCGGAGGCGGTCGTGACGGAAAAAAACATCCGTTACGAGCGCGAGGCGGAGGCGGCGGTCGCGGCGGTGGATGCGGGCCGCGCGCAGATGGTGTTTTTGCTGCAGCCAGTGCGCGTCGAACAAGTATTTGAGATTGCGCTAGGAGGAGAAGTGCTGCCGCAGAAGTCCACCGATTTCTATCCCAAGCTGCTGAGCGGAATCGCGATTTACAGGCAGGGGTGAGGGCAAGGGATTAGGGGCTAGGGGTTAGGGGCTAGGATAGAGCGAGGCCGCGTGGGAGACTCGAAGTTGAACGCTGAAGATTTCGAATTTGAGATTCGAGATTTGAAAAGCGAACGAGGCGCACGCCGCAGCGAGCGCCCCGCAAAAAAGATTTTCTAACTGCGCCCTCTTTTTCTACACCCTACAACCCAACACCCTAAACCCTTGCGCGCCGCAGAGGAGCCCGTTCGTTCAATCGCATCAGCCGCGAAAACGCCCGCGTTACTTGGCGAAGCTTTGCACGGCCGCCGTTTCGTTGTCGAACACTTCGAAGACGGTAATGAGCTTCGTCACCTGAAGGACTTCCTGGAACTTGGAGCCCAGGTTGGAGAGCTTGACGATAGCGCCCTGGGCTTTGGCGCTGTGGAAGGAAGCGACCAGCGTGCCCAGGCCGGCGCTGTCGATATAGGTAACGTTGTCCATGTTCATCACGATTTTTTTCTTGTTCTCAGTGAGCAGGCTCTTCACTTTTTCGCGCAGCGCGTTGCTTTCTTCGCCCAGCACGATGCGGCCTTCGAGCTGCACGATGCTGATGCCATCCACTTCCCGGCTGTTCATTTTCAGTGCCACGGTCGTTCCTCCTCAGTCTCGTTTAGCAATTTCGGAACCGGATGTTTCGCTGCTCGCCACGCGCAGCGGGAAATCCCGCTAGACATAATCGGAGCAGGACATGTAATAGCCGCACTTCGTGCAAATCAGCTTGCAACTGCGCGCCGCGAGCCGCGCGGAACACACCGGGCAAAACTGGGAGGGATATTCATCCTCCGGCCGGCGCTCCGGCGGGCTGGGCGCTTCCTCGGGCGCAGTGTCGTTCATCTGACGGCCCGAAGTTTATAACATAACCAAGGCAAGCGGGGGAAGCAAGCAACCCAACTTAGACACCGCGAGGGATTGCCGTGTGCCCAAACTGCTAGTTCCCACTCGCGGCGGCCGGCTACGCTCAACATAGCCCCGCGCAGCGATGAAGGCAAGCACAACGAGGAATGAGAGAAGGAGGAAGGAGGAAAAGTGTGTCATACCGGAAAGTCCGCTAAGATGGAGGTAACAGAACGCTTCATCAGTCGGTCCGTGGCGAGGAGGCAGCCGTGGGCTACATCGAGGACAATCTGATTTCCGGAGAGGCGGTGACCTACCGCGGGCATCTGCACTGGAAAGTGGTCTTCTGGCCGGCGGTGCTGGCGCTCGTGCTGGGGATTCCCGGGTTGTACATTGTGTGGCGAGGTCTTTCCGGCGGGCCGGAAGACGACACGGGCGGCTACGTTTGGATCGGAGGCGCGCTGGTGCTGATTGGTGTAGTGCCGTTCATTGTGGCACAAGTCAAGCGCGCGGCATGCCAGTTTGCGGTGACCAACAAGCGCGTCATCGTGAAGACCGGCCTCATCAAGCGCGATACCGTGGAAATGTTTCTGCACAAAATTGAAAGCGTAAGCGTGGACCAGAGCGTCATGGGCAGAATCCTGGGCTACGGCACGCTCGCGCTGCACGGCACCGGTGGCACGGCGGAAACGTTCCACGATATCGCCCGGCCGCTGGAATTTCGCCGCCAAGTGCAGGAACAGATCGGAAAAATCGAGCCGGGCGGCGCGGCGGGAGAGAAAGGTGACAGGTGACAGGTGTCAGGTATCAGGTTTCACCGGCTGCGTCATATCTAAACCAAGTACATTCTTGCAACGGAGGGGCGCGCGGGGGCATCCGTTATATGAGAGACTATTCCACGTGAAACGAACGTTCCAGTTTGCGCTGCTGCTGGCTCTCGCGGGCGGAGGATTGCCTGCGCTCGCGCAGCGTGCGGTGCGCGCGCCGCGCGGCGAGTTCAAAATTGTGTCTGCGCCGGCGGGGACGCGCGTGATGACCGCGGCGCAGGCTCGCGAGGCCGGCCTGATTAGCACGGGCGCGTCAAACGCCATCGTCGGCGGCGGCGATGGCGCGACGGTGCGCACGCTGCTCGAAGGCAATCTGCCGGTGCCCGGACTGGGATTCGATTACCCGCACCTGGCGGCCATCAACCGTAATCTGGAAACGCGCGCGCTGATTGATCCCGTCACGCAGCAGCGGCTGGCGCTGGCGCGGCAGATTCGCCGGGAAACACCGGCGGTGCCGGTGATTCCGTTCTTTCCGTTCGCGCCGCAGGTGATTGTGGTGCAGTCCCCGCCGCCGGTAATTGTGTTGCAACAGACCGAAGCAGATGCGAGCTATGCGCCGGCCATGCGCGCGGAACGCGTGGGCACCGCGGTGCGCGAAGCAGAGCCTATCGTGGAGGCGCCCGTGGCGCGCGCGGTCGAGCCGCATAAGGTGCTCGACGAATACATCCTCGTGCGCAAGGACGGCGGCGTGATTCGCATGGTGGCGTTCTCCGCGCACAACGGCCGCATCATCTATATAACGCGGGATGGGCTGCGCCGCTCGATTGCGCTGGCGGAACTCGACCGCGAAGCAACCATCCTGCGCAACGAAGAACGCGGCGCGGAAGTGAAGCTGCCGTTTTGATGAAGGTGTCAGGTATCAGGCGCCAGGTATCAGGGATCAGGATTTAGGATTCAGGGGCAAGGCAAAACATTCACAATCGTGGAACCTTCCAGCCTTCAAGACATAAACTGCCGGGTTCGTCCGAGCTTTAAACTCTTTAACTTTGAAACTTTTTAACTTTTCTTGAAATCAATGGGCTGCGGCATGAGGAGCTCTTTTTGCCGGAGGCCGGCGCGTTCGAATTGAACAGTGGAGTGGGTGATGTGGAATTCGCGGGCGAGGA
>DASYRO010000174.1:0-7150 GCA_036004385.1 Candidatus Acidiferrales bacterium | reverse complement strand
ATCGAAGCGGATTATGCCCCTCGGCTCGGCCCAGAAGCAGCCTCGCTCGGGACAAAATTCTCGCGGAGCGAGAATTTTGGAGGCGGGGGGAGTCGCAAGCTCACGTGCATTCTGCGGGAGCTTGTCCCGAGCGCAGCCGAGGGGAACCCCCAATCAGGGCGGCTTTCTTCTTATGGCTCCAGCGTTTGATTTGATTTTCTCGTTTTCGCGCCGAGGACAAGGTGGGATGTTCTTCAGTCCACATCAGTTTCACTGGGCGCCGCCGCACAGTCCAATCGGCACCCTTACCGGCGTTGTGTTCTTCAAGTCGGCGCTGTGCATTCTCAGCTACGCCAACGTACAGGGAATGGTCAGCGCACTCGAGGATATAGACGAAGAACATCGAAGCGGATTATGCCCCTCGGCTCGGCCCAGAAGCAGCCTCGCTCGGGACAAAATTCTCGCGGAGCGAGAATTTTGGAGGCGGGGGGAGTCGAACCCCCGTCCGAAAAGCCTTGCCACCAGAAGCCTACATGCTTAGCCCGTTCAGGTGCCGCGCACCCTTGCGGGCCGCGGCCATTCGCCGTCGGCGCTTAGAGCGGACCAGAAACGCCGGCAGCTAGTCCGATGAATCTCACCGCCGCGATACGGACCGAATCGCGACGGCCAGCCCGCTAAGTGACGCCTCGGCCCCAACCCACGGGCTGGTCAGGCGAGACGCGCAGACTAGGTTTTTCTAGGCTGCGAGAGCCAACTCAGTGTTGGCAGTTATTGGTTTTTCACCCGATTACGGGCAGGTGACGCCCGGCATGCCTTCTGGCCGCGACAGCTTCCGTCGAAACCGTGTCGCCCCCATTGGCTGCTTCTATTTTACTCCGGTTTACTCCGGCAAGTACGCTCCAGCAACGCGCCGCGCGTCGGTTCATCGGATTCATCGGTTGATCGCTCCGTCGAGTGGCTCGGATAAAAGTGCCGATGACCCGATGGTCCAATGATCCGATCGTGCATTTCAGGTTGACTTATTTCTCTCGCCTCTCAATAATCCCCCTGCGGGTTTGGGCTGTCGAACCGCCAGGAGCAAGCAATGCCCCAGGATCCCAGCGCCTTGGAACAAGCTGTTTCCCGAGCCGTGCGCGACAATCTCGTGACGCTGCAACGCTCGGCTGAAGAACTGCAACAGGCCTTTGCCGACGTCGTCTCGTCCTGCGCCAGCAGCCGTCCGACGAATTCCCTGGCGCCGTTGCTGCGCGCGCAGTCGGCTGCGGCATCGCTGGCTGCATCGCTCGAAGTGCTCACGCGCTTCATCGCCGCCTCGGTGCAAGCAGCGCCTCTGGCCGTTCCGGAAAGCGTTACACAGGCTATTTCCGTTCCTGCTCCCGAGCTGCCGCCGGCTCCGGTCGCCCCTCCTCCGAAAGTACCCACGCCGATGGCGGAAGAACCTGCTCCGGCCATGGCGGCGTCTGCCGCGGCGCCTCCCGTGCCCGAGCGCGCGGGCACCGGCACAGCGTGGGGCGAAAAGCGTCCCGAAGTCGGCATGGACACGTTACGCTCGTATCGCCACGAGCCAGTGCCCGAAGTCGCCGCCGAAGCCGCGGAGCCTGTGGCCGTCGAAGAAGCTCCCGCGTTTGACTTGAACTCGCTCGACGACGCCACGAAGGAAATGCATCGCCGCGCCAATCGTCACATCAAAGTTTCCATGCAGGACATCAAATTGCTCCGCAAGGAATCCGTCAAGCTAGGCCGCGAACAGAAAGATTTGTGCATCAGACTAAAAGATGACCTGGATAAAGCCCGCAAAGAATACGAGCGCCGCTTCAAGCCGATTCTCGGCCATCCCGTGGACTACTTCTACAAGTGGGCCGTGGAAATTCTGGCCGATGGCGATCCGAACGCGCTCGGCGAATATCCCTACCCGTCCCCTGTCGCAAAACGTTAATCTGTTAAGGATGGCCAAGCGCAATAACGGGCTTCGTACGGTGGTGTATGTGCTGCTCTGCGTGTGTCTGGCAGCGGGGGCCAGCGCGGCGCTGCCTTCCCGCAACAGATCGGCTCAGTCCGACGCCGCTACCTCCGAGCTCGAACGGCTGGCGCGTGCGCTGAAAGAAAAAGATTCTCCCGCGCGCTATCAGCAACTCGCGGCATTTGCTCGCAAGCACGCAAAAACGGCCTCCGGCCAGCGCGCTGCTCTCGCGCTCGCCTTTCGCGACTTCAACATGAAAAAAGAAGCGGACGCGCGCCGCTGGCTGGATCAAGCCGAGCGCGACTCCGTGCTGCGCGAATATGCGATCTACTGGCGCGCGCAGGTGGAGCGCGCCGCCAGAAATAACGCCAAGGCGCTTGCCCTCTTCGAACAGCACCGCGCGGATTTTCCGGAAAGCGTGACCGCGCAGCAAGCCGTGACGGCTGTGGCCGAACTGGCGCTCGCCGATGGCGACGCGCAACGCGCGCTTGCCGCGCTGGACGGCTATAACAAAACATCGTTGCGTGCGGACCTGCTCGTGCTCCGCGGACGCGCCCGCGAGTTGGCAGGAGAGCGGCTGACGGCCGCCGCGGACTACGTCTGGATTTACTATCAGCGGCCGCTTGCCGACGAAGCCGGTTTTGCGGAGGAACGCATTCAATTTCTCATGCGCGCGCTAGATGAAAAATTTCCCGCCGTGTCGCAGGCGCAGAAGCTCGCACGCGCGGAAACGATTTTCGATGCGCGGCAGTGGAAGGCGGCGCGCGAGGAGTACGAACGCCTGCTTCCGGAGCTGACCGGCGCGGCGCGCGAGCGCGCGGAGCTGCGCATCGCCGCGAGCCGTGTGCAGCTCAAAGCGCCCGTCGGCGTGCTCGCGGATTTGCGTTTCCAGGATCCGGAAACCGAAGCCGAACGCATGTTCACTCTCGCGCAGTTCTACCGCAACGCGCGGATCGAGGGCGAAATGCTCTCCAGCGCCGAACAGGTCGCACGGGCGTTTCCGCAAAGCCGCTGGGCCGAAGAAGCGCTCTTCCTGGCAGGCAATTATTTCTGGGTGAGCCTGGACCGCGCGCGCGCCGCGGAATTCTATCGCCGCGCGGTGGACGCGTTCCCCAACGGGAAGAACGACGCCGTCGCGCAGTGGCGTGCAGCATGGACCGATTATCTGGAAAAGCGTCCGCAGGCCGCCGCGGAAATTGAAGAGCATTTGAAGCGCTTTCTCGGCTCGCCCTTCACCACCGACGCGTTTTACTGGCTGGGCCGGGCCGCCGAGCGCGACGGCAACGCGCCGCGCGCGCGCACTCTCTATCAAAAACTCGTCGATCGGTATCCTCAAACCTATTTCGGCGTGCAAAGCCGCGAGCGCCTGCGCGCGCTGGGCGCCGGGCCGTACGAGGCGGCAGACGTGGTCAACATGATTCCGCCGCCGCCGGCGCCGCCGAATCTAGAGGAGGCTGTTCCCGACGCCGCGGCCGCGCGCTGGGAACGCGCCATGGCCCTGCGCTCGATTGCCTTCGATGCCTCCGCGGAACTGGAACTCCGCGCGGCGCACGCGCAGACGGGAGCGCCGCGCCTGTTGCTGGAGGCTGCGAAGTCCGCGCTCGACGCCGGCCGTTACATGCCCGCGGTGGTCACCGCGAGGCAGGCCTTTCCGCAACTCGAATCGCGCCGCTGGGATGAAGTGCCGGAGGAGGTCTGGCGCGTCGCGTTTCCGTTCGCCTACGCCGATGCCATCGTCAAATACGCCAACAAGAACGGCCTCGACCCCATGCTCGTTGCCGGGCTCATCCGCCAGGAAACTATTTTTCAGAGCGACGCCGTTTCGCACGCCGGCGCCGTAGGGCTGATGCAGGTGCTCCCCAGCACCGGCCGCCGTCTGGCCCGCGCGGAGAGAATCCGTTACACGCGCGCCAAGCTCTTTGAACCGGAATACAATCTGCGCTTGGGCACCGTGTATTTCCGCGACCTGATACGCAACACGGGCTCCACGGAAGCGGCGCTGGCCGCGTACAATGCTGGAGAGGACCGCGTGACTGCTTGGAAAGGCTCCCGCGACTTCGACGAGCCTGCCGAGTTCATCGAGTCCATTCCCTTCACGGAGACGCGCGAGTACGTGCAGATCGTCATGCGCAACGCGGAAATCTACCGCCGGCTCTATGGCGCTGCAAACGGAAGAATTGCGATGGAAGGAAAGCCGCGATGAATCCTGCTGTGCCGAAAGAAGTTTTGCAGAAGCGGATGCTTTCGGAAAAAGCCGCGCGGTTCACCGAATCGGTCATCCGCGAAATGACCCGCTTGGCCATAAAGCACAAGGCCGTCAATCTCGCGCAAGGCTTTCCGGATTTTCCCGCGCCCGCGGCGATCAAACAGGCCGCGCAGGAAGCCATCGCCGCGGATATCAATCAGTACGCCATCACCTGGGGCGCGAAGCCGTTGCGCGACGCCATCGCCGAAAAATTCGAGCGCACGCAAGGCCTGGCCGTGGACCCCGAGCGCGAAATCACCGTGTGTTGCGGCTCGACGGAAGCGATGATGTCCGCGATGATGGCGGTGATCAATCCCGGCGACGAAGTGGTCATCTTCGAGCCGTTCTACGAAAATTACGGCCCCGACGCGATTCTGAGCGGCGCCACGCCGCGCTTTGTGCCGCTGCGCGCCCCGACAAACCCCGCGTCTGAACAAGCGGGCTACAGTTTTGATCGCGGGCAATTAGCGGCCGCGTTCGGCCCGGCGACCAAGGCCGTCATCCTGAACACGCCGAATAATCCGACGGGGAAAGTTTTCAGCAGGGAAGAGCTGGAGTTCATCCGCGACTTGTGCGTCCGGTGGAACGTCCTGGCCATCACCGATGAAATTTACGAGCACATTCTCTACGACGGCGCGCAACATATTTCCATGGCCACGCTCGACGACATGCGCGAACGCACCATCACTATCAACGGCATGTCCAAGACGTTCAGCGTGACCGGCTGGCGCGTAGGCTGGTGCATCGCGCCGCCGGAGGTCACCGGCGCCATCCGCAAGGTGCACGACTTCCTCACCGTGGGCGCTGCCGCGCCTCTGCAACAGGCGGGCGCTGTCGCGCTGCGCCTGCCGGAGAGCTACTATGCGCAACTCGCCGCAGATTATCGCGTTCGCCGCGATCGCACGCTGGCCATGCTCGAAGCCGCGGGCTTTCGCTGCTTCAAGCCGCGCGGAGCGTACTACATCATGACGGACATTTCCGGCTTCGGCTTTTCCGACGACGTCGCGTTCACGCGACACATGATTGAGGATGTCGGTGTCGCGCCGGTGCCGGGTTCCAGCTTTTATTCCAATCCCGCCGATGGCAGTCAGCAGGTGCGCTTCTGCTTCTGCAAAACGGACGCAACGCTGTCGGCCGCGGAAGAACGCCTCAAGAGTCTCCGCCCTTCGTAGCGCCGGCGTCTCGCCGGCTCCTCGCAAAACCGAAAAGCTGCCAGGATGGCGGCGCTACGATTTTCGAATTTCAAGTTTCGCTTTTCGCCCGTGATACAATTCGGAACTTGCCGTTTGGGAGACGACTCAATGTCCATGGAATTCGAGCTAGTGCCGGCAGGGACGCGCGTGGAAGCGAATGGTGACGGCGGAAGAGTGGACGTCAGCAGCAGCACCACGCGCACGTTTCTCTGCACGATGTTCATCTCGCAGCAGGTCGAACAGGAATCCATCGACGTCTCCATTTTTGGTTCTGCTGACGGCGAAAACTGGCCCGTCAAGCCCATTCTGAAGCTGCCACAGCGCTTCTATCGCGGGGAAACGCGCGCGGTCCTCGAACTCGCCCTGCGCCCCGAAGTGAAATTCATCCGCGCACACTGGGACCTCAACCGCTGGGGCCGTGTCGCGCCCGACCGCATGTTTGTTTTTGGACTGCACCTCACCGAAGTGCCCGCGATGCCGCAACCTGTTGCCGCCGAAAAAGCTGCCGCAAGCTAGCCCGAAAGCCACCGAGGCACAGTGGCACAGAGGATGCGTTGATATCAGATTTTTCTGCGCGTGTTTCTCTGTGACTCTGTGGCGGATCT
Source organism: Candidatus Acidiferrales bacterium (assembly GCA_036004385.1). Classification (GTDB taxonomy): domain Bacteria; phylum Acidobacteriota; class Terriglobia; order Acidiferrales; family UBA7541; genus JACQDE01. The sequence goes on along the minus strand of DASYRO010000174.1, from coordinate 1,168 downwards.
CTATGGATTTTGTGTCGCAGGTGGACAGTCCGTCCCAAAATTGGAGAAAAAAAGTTAAGGGGTAAGAGGCGACGGTCGGTTGCCCTGTGGTGGTAGCCTCCTACCCCGCGAGTGGTCTTACTTATATAGACGCAGCGAACCGCCAAAAGTTGCATGGGCCCTCGGACTTTTTTGTAATTTTTCTGGAGCGCGATTCGATGGGGATCACGGCTTCGGCGGCGCGGGAGCCGGCGCAGTTTTCGTTTTGTCCATGGCCTGCTGGACCGCCTCGCGCATCTTTTTGGCCTGCTCGCTTTGCGGACCGTCCGGATCGAGCCGCAGGTACTCGTTCAAGTCGCCGAGCAGCGCGACGTAATTCTTCGTGCGGATATGCACGTTGGCCAGCAGCAGGTAGGCCGGCGCGTAGTCCGGGCGCAGCTTGATGGCGTCGGCCAGGTCTTTCTCCGCTTCCCCTGTGCGCCCCAAAGACGCCAGTGCACGGCCCAGCTCATAATGCGCCTGCCACAACGAGGCGTCCAGCGCGACGGCATGGCGCACCAGCGGCTCGGCCTCCGCGGCTTTCTCTGCTGTGGTGAGCAGCGCGCCCAGCATAATCAGGGCTTGCGGATATTTTTGTTCGCTCACGGTGACCGCCTTGCGGAACGCCGCTTCGGCTTCCGGCATGCGGTTGAGCTCGTTATAGGCCATGCCCAGCTGGAAAAACGCTTCGTAGAACGTTGGTGCTATCGTCGTCACCTTTTGCAGGATAGGCACGCTGCCCGCGGCGTCTTTTTTCGTGTAGAGCAGCTCCATGGCTTTGCGGAACGCGGAGCGCGTCGAGGCCGGCAGGCTGAGCTCGCGGACGGACACGGCGTCGCCCGTCTCGCCGGGCAACGTGCCTATTTTTTTCAGGTACACGACAACGCCATACATCGACGCGGTCAGCATCTCCACGGGGTCACGCACCGGCTCGAAGCCGCTTTCCTCGATAACGATGTAGTAGGTGCCGGTGCCCAGGCCGGTGAATTCGAACTCGCCGTTCGACCGTGTGAAACTCGTGCCCACCATGTCGCCCGTGAAGCGCCGCAGCTCCACCTTGATCTGCTCGACAGGCTTTTCGTTTTGCGCGAAGCGCACGTTGCCGCGGATGGAAAGCGTGCCGCGCGGGCGCGTGTCCCCGATCGTTACA
>DASYRO010000173.1:0-5321 GCA_036004385.1 Candidatus Acidiferrales bacterium | reverse complement strand
ACTCGAATAGCCCCGCTTTGACTTTTCCACTCTTGGACTCTTAGACTGGAAGCATCATGGGCATGGAGTCCCGCAGGTACGGCCAATCGCGCATAAGCTGGGGCGGCCCGCTCACGCCGGCTGTGAAATATCTGCTGATTGCCAACGGCGTCGTGTTCCTGATCCAGTCGCTCGTGCCCGACAACATTTACAACCTCATGCTTCGCGAGCTCGGGCTGGTGCCGCGAGCGGTCACGCATGGGTTGCGCATCTGGCAGCCGTTCACGTACATGTTTTTACACGGCGGCTTCCTGCATCTGTTCTTCAACATGCTTGCGCTGTGGATGTTTGCCGGCGATCTGGAGCGCGCCTGGGGCAAGCGGCGTTTTCTGAATTTTTATTTCCTCACCGGCGTCGGCGCGGGCGTGATCAACATCATCGTCAAGACGGTGATGGACATGAACGTCAATTTCAGCGCGCTGCCTGCGGACGCGATCACGCCCTCCATGGTGCCGACCATCGGCGCGTCCGGCGCGATCTACGGTGTGCTCATCGCCATGGCCGTGCTCTTTCCCGACCGCCACGTCTATCTGTTGTTGCCTCCCGTCGAACTGCCCATGCGCGTGTTCGTTTTCATCATGGGCGCGATTTCGTTCTTCGGGACGATTGGCGCCACGGGCGACAAAGTGAGCCACGTGACACATCTCGGCGGGATGCTGGTAGGCTGGGTTTACCTGCGCCGCGGGTCGTTTTTCTTTGGCATGCGCAACCGCGTCAGCGACTGGAAGCGCCAGCGCCTGCGCAAGCGCTTCGAGGTGTACATGCGCGAGCACGACAAAGTTGAGCCGCCCTCCCGCCCCGATCGGTGGGTGAATTAAATCACGTTTGAACGTTGGAAAGTTTGAAAGTTGGAAGGTTTGTCGCCAACTTCAATCGTTGCGCCCGAGTGTCAATTTGCGTCTTTTAACTTTCAAACCTTTCAACATTCCAACCTTCAAACATTATTTCCGTCCGCCGACGACGTGCAATTTCATAAAGTTTGTCGCGCCGCGCGTGCCCAGCGGCGTGCCCGCGACGATGCCCACGATATCGCCGCGCTTCACAAGTTTTTCTTCCAGCAGGCGGCGCTCGGCCAGCGCGGAAAGGCTGTCAATATCGCGGACGTAGCGGATCGTCCGCGGCACCACGCCCCACAACAGGCTCAGCCGTCGCCGTGTGTCCTGCAACGGCGAAAACGCGATGATGGGCGGCCCTGGCCGGTACCGCGAGACTAATCGCGCGGTCGAGCCGCTTTCCGTGAACACGGCGATCACTTTCATGTTGAGTTCGGTTGCTGCATGCGTGGCCGCTTCGCTGATGGTTTCGGCGATACTCAAGCGTTCGTGCGCGCGGCGGCCGGGCTCTTCGCGCGCGGCGGATTCCGCTTCGCGGATGATGCGGTCCATCATTGTCACCGCTTCGAGCGGGTAGCGCCCGCTGGCCGTTTCCGCTGAGAGCATCACCGCGTCGGTGCCATCGAAAATCGCATTGGCCACGTCGGAGGCTTCCGCGCGCGTCGGCCGCGGATTCTGCGTCATGGACTCGAGCATCTGCGTGGCGGTGATCACCGGGATGCGGCGTTCGCGCGCGCGGGCAATGATTATTTTCTGCACCACGGGAACTTGCTCCGGGTTCATCTCCACGCCCAGGTCGCCGCGCGCCACCATCACACCATCAGCCACATCGAGGATTTCGTCGAGATTTTCGATGGCTTCGGGCTTTTCCAGCTTGGCGATGACCGGCGTATTGTTTCCGGCGCGGGCGATGGCTGCTTTCGCCGCGCGGACATCCCGCGCGCTGCGCACAAAACTCAGCGCAATGTAATTCGCTCCGATGCTCAGCGCGAACGCCAGGTCTTTGCGGTCCTTGGGCAGCAGCGAGCTGACGTGCAACTTCACTCCGGGAAGATTGATGCCCTTGTGCTCGCCCAGTTCGCCGCCGTTGATGACTTTGCAGACGACATCGTCGCCACGGACGGCGACGACGCGCAATTCGATCAGGCCGTCAGCCAGCAGGACGCGGTCGCCCTTGCGTACTTCGCGCGGCAATCGACGGTACGTCGTGCTCACGCCATCGGCGCTGCCCTCGCGTTTCGCCGCGCTGATGGTGAAACGCTGTCCGGCGCGCAGCTGCACTGGCTGTCCACCTGCGAGTGAACCCGTGCGGATTTTCGGCCCGCTCAGATCGGCCAGCACGGCCACGGACTTTTCATGACGCCCGGACGCGGCGCGAATCGCCTCGACAGCTTTGGCGTGATCTTCATGCGTGCCGTGGGAAAAGTTCAGCCGGGCCACATCCATGCCGCGGCGCAGCAGCGCGTCAATCATCCGCGGGCTGGACGTCGCGGGGCCGATTGTGCACACGATTTTCGCCTTGCGGAAGCTCATTTCTGCGGTACGAACTACGCTACCTCGCTTCATCATGTTTGAAGGTTGGAAGGTTTGAAGGTTGAAAAGTTAAAAGCTGCGTCGACCTTTGCTCTCTTGCGTTGGTGGACTGGTTTTAACCTTCAAACATTCCAACCTTCCAACCTTCTAACATCATTTCGCCCGCACGAACGCATCTACCAGTCGAAACGTATATTCAATTCCCGTGCGGAATGCGGCGAGCGGCAGCCGTTCATTGTCCGAGTGCATGCGCGCGATTTCGTCTTCGGTGAGCGGAAACGGAGTGAGGCCGTAGGCCTGCACGCTGCGCAGGCGGAGCTGCGCGGAATCCGTGGCCCATGTGGACATTTGCGGCACCACCAGCGCTCCGGGAAAAACTTCCGGGGTCACCTGCTCGATCACGCGGTAGAAATCCGTGCTCAGCGACGAGGCCGGCGCGCCGGGCCGCAGCGAGGTGGCCAGTTCGATGCGCACCTGCGGGTCGTTCACCAGTTTGTTGAGCGCGGCGATGAGTGCGGCGGGCATTTCTCCGGGCAGCATGCGAATATTCGCCGTGGCGCGCGCTTCGGACGGAATCACGTTGGCGCGCACGCCGCCTTTCACGATCGTCGGCACGACCGTATTGCGCAGCATCGCATTCCATACCGGATTGGCGTCGGAAATAATTTTCGCGGCGTGTTGCATGCGTTCCGGTTGATCCAGCAGCGCGCGCAGCCACTTGGCCATTTCCGGATCTTCGATCTGCGCGATCTGTTCGAAATAACGCCGCGTGACGCTGTTCAGTTGCACCGGAGCGTCGTACGTGCCGATTTTGGCGACGGCCGCCGCCAGATGCACCACCGGATTATCCTTGCGCGGAATCGACGCGTGCCCCGCCGGCCCCGTGGCGATGATTTCGATGTTCACTGGAACTTTTTCGCTGGCCTGCACGCCGACGTACACCACCTTTCCGTTCTTCACGAACATCCGCCCGCCTTCGTTCAGCGCAAAGCCCGCGGCGATTTTTTCCCAATGATTGCGCACGGCGAACTCGATGCCGAATTCACCGCCTTCTTCTTCGTCGCCTTCGGCGAGCAGGATGAGATCGCGCTCCAGGCGCACGCCCGCGCGCTTCAACGCGATGAACGCGGCGAGCGACGCGACCAATATCCCCTTGTCGTCAATCGCGCCGCGGCCCCAGATGGCGCCGTCCTTGATCGTGCCGCCGAACGGTTCCACGGTCCATTTCGAGCGATCCACGCCGACCACGTCCGTGTGGCCCAGCAGCAGCAGCGCACGCGCAGGGTCCGGCACGGCCCCGGCGTTGAGCCGCGCGATGAGGATGCCGCGCCCCGGCGCGCTCTCGATGACCGACGAAGAGATGCCTTCCTTCTGAAGAATGTCGTTGATGAATTTCGCGGCGGCCAGCTCGTTGCCGGGTGGGTTGGTCGTGTTGATGGCCAGCAACCCCGCGAGCCAGCCGGCGGCTTCGCTGGAGAGCTTGTCAAAATCAATCGCGGTTGCGCTTGGCGCCTGCGCCAGAACGGGATCTGCTGTAGCGCCGGCCTTCAGGCCGGCATCTTGGCGCAGGGCTTGCGCAGCGGCGGGTGCCGCGACCGCAAAAATCAGCACGGCCAGCAAAACATGACGCTGTATGAATCGCCGCATTCTGCGCACCTCCGCGCACGTCCGAACGATCTGCTGAGTCAAGCGCAACATACTATCACGCACGACGCACCGCGCACCGGCCTCGTCTCTCCCCACTCTTCCACTCGGTCACTTTGCCACCCTTGAACTCTTTAGCCTTTCAACCCTTTAACCTTTCTGTGAAAGATTGACCATCCTCCCTGAACGTGGCAGCATCGAAGCGAATTGGGGGAAACCTATGCGCACCACCTTTCTGCGCGCCATTCTCTTTGGAGCACTGACCGCAGCGCTGGCCGTTCCGCCCGGCGAACTCGCTGCACGCGCGCAGCAGCAACAACAGCAACCACCGCCGCAAGAAAGGAAAAAGGAAGCTCCGCCGGACCAGTTCGCACTATCCATCGAAGTGCCGGTGGTGAACGTGGATGTTGTGGTCACGGACAACAACGGTGCCTTCCTCAGTGGGCTGCGCAAGGAAAACTTCCGCGTGCTGGAAGACGGCGTCCCCCAGACGGTCACCAACTTCGCTCCCACCGACGCGCCCATCACCATGGTCATCCTGCTCGAGTTCAGCAAGATCGGCTGGGGCGTGTTCTCCTATTACGCCACCGCCATGGCGCAGGATTTTCTGCGCGAGCTCAAGCCGGACGATTGGATCGCGCTGAAGAGCTACGACCTCAAAATACGCATCGAGCACGACTTCACGCGCAGCAAACAGGATCTGCGCCAGACCCTCCGCAGCATGTACTTTCCCGGATTCAGCGAAGCGGTTCTCTACGACGCCGTGTATGAAACCCTCGAGGAGCTGAAAGACGTGAAGGGCAAGAAATCCATGCTCATCCTCGGCACCGGTCTGGACACCTTCTCCAAGAAAACGCTGGACGACGTGCTGAAGCGCCTGCGCGAAACCGACGTGACCATCTTCACGGTCATCGCCGGGAAAAATTTCCTCGAGTATCTCGAAGCCCGCGGCGTTTTCGACAGCACATGGGCCCGCCTTGACTACATGAATTACTTGCAAGCCGAAAACCAGATGAAAGCATTCGCCAACTTTACGGGCGGACGCGCCTGGGTGCCGCGCTTCGCAGGCGAATGGCCCGGCATCTTCGCCGACGTCGCCGCCAGCCTGCGCAACCAGTACAGCCTCGGCTATTCGCCCACCAACCGCGCGCGTGACGGCAAGCTCCGCAAAATCAAAGTGCAGCTCGTGGACGACCAGGGCAATCCCCTCGTCGTGCCGGACAAGAAAGGCAAGAAGATCAAGTACGTTGTCTACGCGCGCGAAGGATATAC
>DASYRO010000172.1:0-3540 GCA_036004385.1 Candidatus Acidiferrales bacterium | reverse complement strand
GCTGCTGTTGAGCAGGCTGCTGTTGCACCGTGGATTGCGACGCGTTGCCGCAGATAGGCCCAAGGGGCGGGCCCGGGCGAATCTTCGGGTCGGAAAATGTGCCCAGGATCGCAAAGGAAGGGATGCGCCCGACGGTCTGCTTCACGACATTCCCAAATACGCCCGTAATCGCCCCCAACGGATTACTGGTTTCGGCTGTTGAACCCACCGTCAGGTTTGCTTTGCCTTCGTACCTCAGCGTCTGATCGAATCCGAAGCTGCCGCGCATATCCACCGTGCCCGCGGAAGAATTCACGTGGATGCAACTGCTGGATATGCGGCCGCCGCCCAGCGCAAGGTCACCGGTGATCGCGCTGAAGGTCGTCTCGCCGGAAGGGAGACCGCTCTGGCCGAGGGTCATTACTTGTTGCATCTTTCCAAGCGCCTGCATCGTGCCGCCGAGGCTGATGGTGGGCAGCTTGCCGTTGCGCACCGCGAAGTTACCGGCGCCCGTCAGCGAGTTCGTCACCGCATTGCCGAGCGAGCCGATCGCTTGCAGGGTCAGCTCACCGGTGCCGGTCATCTTTCCTTTGGTGCTCGGTGCAGAGTTCAGCATCTTGCCGACGTCCACGTTGCGGACTTCGATGTTGGCGGAAAAACGCTGCGGCGTCTGGCGCTTATCCACGCGCGCGGATACGCCGATCGAGCCGCCGTAGAGAGCCATGGTCACCGGCCAGATTTCCATACGATCGGTAAAGACGCGCAGGTCGGCTTTCGCGCCGGAGCCTTCGTAGGGCGCGTAGCGGATGCGGTCGGCGCTGAACCGCCCGCGAGCGACGAGCTCGCTTTTGCCCGCGACGGTGGGAACCGACGGCGCCGAGGTGGTGACCGCTTGGAATTGATCGAGGTCGAGCAGCGGCGTGGAAAGATCGAGCTCGGCAACGCCTTTTTCGATGTCGGCAACGTGCACCGTTCCTTTTACGCGCGCAAGCTTGCCGACGCTGACTTCGAATTTGGAATCAATGGCTCCGTTTCGGAGTTTCAAATCACCCGAGTCAAATTTCAGGGGGCCGCGAATGCCGGCAAATTCCGACTGCACGCCGGAAAGATCGGCGTCGGCCGTCCATTCCTTCAAACGGCCGGCGTCCAGAGCGACATTGCTCACATCCGCACTCAATTTGGTGGCGTGCACAGACGTCACCAGAGCGCGCTTGCGGCCCGTGACGCGGGCCAGCGTGACGTCGGCATCCGAGAGAGTCACGCTGTCAATACCCGCAAGGCGGAACCCCGCAGATCCGGACGAGGCGCCCGGTTTCTTCTTGGGCGAGAAATCGTAGTTGGTCTTCCCGCGATCGTCTTCGAGCAGCACGAGGGTGGGGTGATCCAGCTCGACGGAGTCCAGTTGAATCTCGCCTTTGAACAGCGGACCCCAGGAAAGACCTCCGCGAATGGCTTCGACGGTCAAGAGATTGCCTTCCGCCATCTCGGGGGGATTGGAGAGCGCGAAGTTTTCAATCACGAAGCTGACGTGCGGCAGGAGCTTGGTCGCGCGAATCTTGCCGATTTTCACGGTGCGCCCGGTTGCGTCTTCAATTGCGGAAATGATGGTGGGGCGGTAGCGGTCCGCGTCGAGAAAATACGGCGCAATCAGATCCACCAGCAGGACCAGCACGAGGAAACCTGCCAGGACCCAGGCCCAACGAGGCAACTTCTTCAAGACCGTGGCGTGCATTGTGAGAATCCTCCGCCTCGGACGGTTGCGCGCTTATCTTGGCTCAATAGCAGGCAGACGACAACGCTTTTCTCCGGCCGCCGCCGCGCTCGGCTGTGCCGTGGGACGCGGGAGAGTATAATGGGTGCGCAATGGGGGCGGGCCACAGTACGTTGAAAATTCAGGGAAACATTTCCCCACAGCGCGGGCCGGGGCGCGTGCCGCAGTTCGCGGTCGCGTGGGAATCGCCTTCTGCAGCATTCTGGAGCAGCTTCCGCACCCTGCTTTACGGACCGGCACCGCCGCAGGGCTGGCCGCAGGGCCCGTTCTTTCGCGACGCGTGGGTGCGCACAAATTTCCCGACGCGAGCCCTGCTGGCATCGCTTCTGTGGCATGCCTTTCTATTCAACGTGAACGTGCCCTACTGGGCGTGGTTCACCGCCCGGCCCACGGAGAACAGGGAATATCCGAGAATTGAAGTCACGTGGTACGTGCCCCCGTCGGATTTGAAGCCGCTGGTGGCGCCGTCGCTGCCGCCGAAAAAGAACCGCGCGCCCAGCCCGCCGGGCGAAGCAAACAAGCCGCTGCCGCCAAAGGGCGCGGACGCATTCCATCCCCGGCAGCTCATCTTGTCCGCGCCGAAGCTGCCGACGCACCCCCGTCAAACGCTCATCCAGCCGGACTCGCCTCCCGAAGCGCCGAAAATCCTCCCCGCGCTGCCCAACATCGTGCAGTGGAACCAACCTGTGCGAATTGCGCGCCCGCGACTGACGCTGAAAAAATCTCAACTGCGGAGAGATGCGCGGCGCCCGCTGCCAGAAACCGCGGCGCCGGAGCTCGTCGCCGAACAGCGTCTGACCGGAGCAATCAACATCGCGCCCGGCAAAGTTTCACTTGCGCGACCCAGGCTGGCCATCGCGGCCTCCACCATCGCGCGCGGCGGCAAGCGAACGGTTTCAGGCGATGCTGAGCCTGCGCCGGAAGTCGCCGCGACCGGTTTGAACGGCGAGGCTGGTGCGAAAAACATCATCGCGCTTTCCGCGAATCCGGCGCCGCCTGCGCCCGTCGTGGAAGTCCCGCCGGGAAATCTTTCCGCGCACGTGGTGATCTCTCCAGATGGGACGCATCCCGGCGTGCCCGGCGGAAGTCCGAATGGAACTGCGGGCGCGACCGGCGGAGAAGGTGGCGCCGCGGGCAGTCCTGGCGGAATGGGAACCGGAACGAAGCCCGGCGCAGGCACGGGGCCCGCGGGGATCAGCATTAGCGGAGGCGATCCCAGCAAGCTCGCTTCCTCGAGCGGACTGGGCGGAACAGGCTCGCCCGAATCGAGGCCGGACCGGCCCATCCCCGCCAGCCCGCGTCCGGATCGTCTCGCGGCGCGCAAAATGCCATCCACACTGGATCCTCCGCCCCTGGCGCGTGCGAATCCTTCGCCGGCGCTCGAGCCCATCAAGCCCGGCGCCTCGCCGGAAGTGCTCCTCGGCCCGAAGCGAATCTACACGATGAACGTCAACGCGCCGAACATGGCCAGCGCAACGGGAAGCTGGGTGCTGCAATTTGCGGAATTGAAGGAAGCCCGCGACCCATCCCACGGCTTGCCATTGCCGCTGCCGCGCACCGATCCGCAATCGGACCTGGTGGGGCCGGTGCCGATGCGCAAGGTCGATCCAAAATATCCGCCTGCGCTGGTGAGCGCGCGCGTGCAGGGAGACGTGATTCTGTACGCAATTATTCGCAAGGACGGCTCGGTAGATAGCATCCAGCTCGTCAAGGGCGTCGAGCCGCGGCTGGATCAGAACGCGATGGAAGCGCTGGCGCGCTGGAAATTCCGCCCGGCGGAGCGGCAAGGC
>DASYRO010000171.1:0-7628 GCA_036004385.1 Candidatus Acidiferrales bacterium | reverse complement strand
AAACATTCGATGACGTAGCGCGGTTCGACGGTTTGCAATTGCGTCAGAAACACCGTACGCACAATGAGCCACGTCAGCAGGACCGTGAAAGCAGGGTGCGAGCGGCAACGCCACATTCCGGCAACGGCCAGACCCACGTAGGCAAATCCCAAAAATCCATACGCCACGGTGAAGCTAAAGTCCGTGGGATTCCCTTCCCAATATTTCCGCCACGGCCAAAGGCGGCCGGAATACGGCAGCAACTCGATGCGCGGCGTGAACCACATGAACCACGCACGCGAAAGCGGAATGAAAACGTGCGTGCGTAACGGGTGTCGCGCGGCGCGTTCGTGCGCCAACAATTCGAATTCGTGGTCCATCGCGGGAGTCATGCGGATTCGCTTCTTGGGGCTGCGCGCACTCTCGCCGACGAGCTGATTGTAGCGATCGAGCACGGCGGCGACGCGCGCGCGTTCGGATGCGGAATCAAACGCCGACGCGGGCATATCTGCAATGTTCAGCGGAGCCTGATTCAATTTCCAGACGACGGCGTAGGCGTCGCGATAGCGCACCATCCACGTGCGCGTCCAGGCATGGAATCCACGCGGCACGAAGTCCCCCGGGGTTTCCGCAAAACGCGGAGATAAAAACGCGGCGCGGCCCAGCGTGTGCGCGTTGCGCGCGGCCCACGGCGCCAGCGGCAGAAGGAGTCCTACAGCCATCCACGATCCCGCCATGGCCAGCTTCGGCCAGACCGTTCGCTGCCGCCAGCGAATCGCCAGCGCAATTCCGGCTGCAATCAACAGGAGCGGCGTTTCGGGACGCACCAGCGTCCCGAGTCCAACCAGCAATCCTGCCAGCAGCCACCGAGAGGCCTGAGTCAACAGGTCGTTCCTGTCGAGGGCGTGGAGAGGAAGACCTGTCCGCGGATCCTCCAGAATGCAGACCAAACTGAACAGAGCGGCGGTGGTCAGAAACGTGGCCAGCGACTCGGTGAGCACGACAGTGCTGTAGTGCGCTGTGAAAGGGCACAGCGCCGTCAGCCAAAGCGTAATCGTGGCTGCGCGAGTGCGGAAGCGCACTGGCGCCAGCCGTGCGGCCAGCAGCGCGGCGAGGATGCAGGTGGTCATATCCAGCGCCGACTGCACAGCCGCGACCGTCGCGCCGCTGTGTCCGAATACCGCATGGACGGCGTTCAGAAATGCCGGATAGCCGGGCATGCGCACGTCCATGGCCATCACCTGGTTGTATGTGAAGAGCCCGTAGACACCGAACTCATACCAATCGCGCGCCAACGCCTCGTAGTATGCCGTATCGCCCGCAGTGAACGGGTAGTGGACGAAGAACCACCAGCGCAGTGCAAGGCCCGCTACGATTGCGGCGGCCAGATGTTTGTAGGAAAGGGGCCGAATGTCCATCGAGATTCAATTGTAATTCAGTTCACGGGAAGCCGAGGATCGAAGCCGCGGCTTCGCGCTGCGAAATTTCGGGATGGCCGTCCCATAACTCCGAGGCATCTAAATTAGGAGTGAAAAAAATTGGACACAGCCGCAGCGATGCGCGTACTCTGAAGATATCGGGTACCCATCCTGCGAAGGCCTTCTTTGAACTTGCTGTCCCGGCCGGCACGGCCGCGAGCAGGAAAAACTACTTTTGATCGGAAACGGAGGAGGCAGATTCATGAACGCAAACCGAAGCTTCGTGCGGACGATGGGCGTCGCGGCACTGGCCCTCGCGCTGGCCGCATGCAGTTCATCGCCAGAAACGGCGACCACAGGGAAGGAGCCCGGTAAAGGAACGAGCCCCCTGGCCAAAGTTTTCCAGACGTCCACGCCGGTGACTGTGCCGGAGGGTACGGAAATCACGGTGGTGACGGACCAGGCCATCTCCACCGCTGATAATCGCAGCGGCGAAGAATTCGATGCCACGGTGGCCACGCCCGTCGTGGTGCAGGGCAAGACGGTCATCGCCAAGGGCTCGCGAGCACGTGGACGAATCGTCGAGTCGGTTTCATCCGGCCGGCTGAGCAAGCCCGCGCGGCTGGAACTCACACTCGTTTCAGTGGAATCCGGCGGCACGACTTACGACATTGACACCAGCGATACCGCGCGCTCTAGCAAGGGCCACAAGAAGCGCAACATCATCTTCATCGGCGGCGGTACGGCCGCCGGCGCGCTGCTTGGCGGCATCCTCGGCGGCGGAAAAGGCGCAGCTATCGGCGCTGCTGCCGGTGCGGGCGGCGGTACGGCCGCGGCGGCCGCAACCGGTAAGAAAGAAATTCGACTGCCGGCAGAAACCCGGCTGTCCTTTACTCTTTCCCAGCCCGTGACCATTAAGGTCAAAGACTAAAAATTTTCAGGCCAGCGGCGGATCCCGGCCGACCGCTCGCCAGCAATAAAAGGGGGAAATATGAAAGACCGCATTTCTGAAGCCGGGACTGCACGCCAGAAATCCAGCCCCTGGAAAAAATTCCTGAGCTCGAAGAATCAGGGAATTCCGCAGGCCGGATTGTGGCGACAGAGCCTGCGGCAGTTCCTGGCGCTGTTGGTGACGTTTTCGTTTGTGCTGGCGCCGGCATCGTGGGCAGACAATCGCACGGCGTTGCGGCCCGGCTGGAACCTGTTTTCCGTCCGGCAGGACGTCGAAGTAGGGCAGCAGGTTTCGCGCGACGCGGAGCGGCAACTGCGGCTGCTCAACGATTCGCGAGTGGACAATTACCTGAACAACCTTGGTCTGCGGCTGGCTAGCCGCGCGCCCGGGGAAAAGTACCCTTATCGCTTCCGGGCAGTGAACGACCGCACCATCAATGCCTTCGCGCTGCCCGGCGGGCCGGTGTACGTCAACCGCGGGGTGATCGAAGCTGCGGACACGGAATCGCAGCTCGCGGGCGTGATGGCGCATGAAATCTCGCACGTCGCGCTGCGGCACGGCACCAACCAGGCCTCCAAGGCCTACATCGCTCAGGTGCCTTTGGCGATTCTGGGCGGCGCGTTGGGAAGCCAATCCGCCGGAGCCGTGCTCGCGCAGCTGGGCGCGGGCTTCGCCGTGAATTCCCTGCTGCTCAAGTATTCACGCTCCGCTGAAAGCCAGGCGGACGTCATGGGCACGCAGATTCTTTACGACGCCGGCTACGATCCGCGAGCCATGGCGCAATTCTTCGAGAAAATTCAGGCCGAGCAGCCGGGCCGCTCGGTGGAATTCTTCTCCAACCACCCCAACCCCGGAAATCGCATTCAGCGCGTCAATGATGAGATTGACCGCATGGGCGGGCCTCGCGAGGGCTACTCGGCGGATTCGCGCGAATTCCAGGACATCCGCCGCTACGTGCTCTCGCTCCCCGCGCCCGGCAGACGCGGCGGCGTGTCTGGAACCGACGGGCAGGCACGAGGCTACCGCTTGCGTATCCTTTCCGCGAGCTACGGGGCCAGCGGACGCTACAGTGACGTCCGCGACCGCCTGAGCGCGCGCATCGTAAATGACCGGTTGAATGTTATCGTCAATCCCTCGAGCATGGGCGGCGACCCGTACCGCGGCCGGGCCAAGTCGCTCCGCGTGCGCTACGAGTGGGCCGGACGAAACTACGAGGTCGTGGTCTACGATAATCAACGCCTCTACATCCCCACCGACCAGCAGGTGCGCGATTCCGGTGGATACGGCGGCTTGCCGGGCGAATATCCTTCGGAACGCATGCGGCAGTTTCAGAACGAGCTTTTGGCGATCCAGTACCCCGACAACTGGGAAGCGTACAGCCAGGGTGACGCCGTGACCATAGCGCCGCGCGGCGGTATGGTGGATGACAGCCGGGGCAATCGAGCCCTGGCGACCGGAGTGATCATCAACGTCTGGGACCCTCACTTAGACACGTATAATTACGGCCAGCAGTTGCAAGGGCCGGGATACGGCACCACGCAGGATGATCATCAGCGTCTGGAGCGTGCCACCGACCAACTCGTAGATGAGCTGCGGCAGTCCAATCCCAACATACGTGTCATCCGGCGCCATCAGGACATTACTGTGGACGGCCAGGATGCAACGGCCACATACCTCTCCAACGATTCGCCGTTGGGAGGCCGTGAAACCGATTGGCTGATCGCCGTGATGCGCCCGGAAGGCTTGGTGTTTATAGTGTTCTCTGCGCCTGACCGGGATTTCCAGGAGTATGAGAGCACGTTCCAGAGTATGCTCAGTAGCGTCCGCTTCCGCCGCTAACTCCGGCGGTCTCGAGGTTCAAGAGCCATCGGCAGCCGGGCGAGGAAAGTTCCTCGCCCGGTCTCGCCGTCAGTCATGAATCGGGCGCTCAGACTAGCTTGTTTCAGAAAGGGAGATTGATGAAGCACTCAGAAATTTTTCACGCCTGGGGACGCATTCTCACCGGCCGGGCGCCCTCGATGTCCATCGAAATCACGAAAGAATGTCCGCTGCGTTGTCCGGGATGCTACGCGTACGAAGACGAGCACCTGGGCGGCGGCGTCACGTTGCGCCAACTCTCCGATTCACGCGGCGACCAACTGGTGAAGGGCGTGATCGACGTGGTGGACCACTACCGCCCGCTGCATCTTTCGCTGGTCGGCGGCGATCCTCTCGTGCGCTGCCGCGAATTGGAGATTTTGCTCCCGCAATTGAACGCACGCGGCATCTTCGTACAGGTGGTGACCAGTGCATTCCGTCCCATCCCGCAGGCGTGGGCCTCGCTTTCGCGCCTGAATGTGGTGGTCTCCATTGACGGACTTGAGCCCGAACATAATGAGCGCCGTAAGCCCGCCACCTACGAGCGCATCCTCAAGAACATTGTCGGCCACCGCGTAGTCATCCACACCACGATTACCGGTCAGACCATGCGCCGCGAAGGCTATTGGGAAGAATTCCTGAAATTCTGGACGCCGCGCCAGGAAATCAAGAAAGTATGGTTCAGCCTATTCACGCCGCAGCGCGGAGCTCCTGAGGCTCCTGAGTGGCTTTCGCCCGAGGAGCGCGAACGCGTCATCGCCGACCTTTACCGCCTGCGCGAGCAGTTTCCCAAGTTGGATATGGCCAAGGCGCTGATTAAGGAATTTGCCCGCCCGCCGCAATCGCCGGACGAATGTATTTTTGCGAAGACCACGCTCACGCTCTCCGCGGACCTGCGCACCAAGGTTGAGCCCTGCCAATTTGGAGGCGACCCGGACTGCTCGCGTTGCGGATGCGTGGCCTCGATGGGCCTGGCCGCAGTGGGCAACCACGTCATCGTCCCCGGCCTGACCGCAGGAATGATTTTCCACGCGTCAGCCAGAGTGGGGAAAATGATTGCCAAGCTCCGCGCTCCTGTGCCACCCGCGCCCTCCGGCGAGCCGAAATCCGCCGCGTCGGCCGCGCGCGCAGTCAAATTGCGTGATGGCCGGCAGGAGGAATCGCTTCTGCTATAGTGACAACCCAGCCAGATAGGAGTTGTCATGTCGTTTACGATTTACGTGGTCGGTTTTATCATCGCGCTCTGTGGATTGATCTACGCCGCCCACCTGCTCCACGTGCCCAACCGCTGGATTGTCGCCGGCGCCATCACGTTTCTGGGACTGGGGATTCTCTCCGCCGTAATCGCCACTCGGCACAAAGACCCAGCCGAATAGCAGCTTCTTCACGGCCGTGCCGGGTTCGCTCCCGGGCACTACTATTCGCTGGTAGAGTGCCTGGTGCCTTTCGTCTATCCTTCCTGAAAAATTTCTCTCGCCAGTCTAGCAACTCACGGCCGCGCCTGCGCATCGGATGTGAATGTGGAGCTTTGCCGGGAGGCCGGGAACAGTGTATACTGTGTCTCGGCTCGCGGTTAGCAGCCCAGCCTAAAGCTTAAACCTCATCGGTCAACACCTCATGGGGCCTCGGCTAGGGCAGTTAAGTAACTGATTCGGAAGGAATAAAGCGAGGTTAAGAATCAGCTTCAGGACAGCCTTACTCGGGTCTGCCATCTCTTCTAATTAGCCCCGAACACTCCTCAAAACAGATGCAAAGGCCCTGAAAGTCAATGTGCGCTTGATAGATGCGTCGCTTGATGATACCCTCGCTCGCTCTGTTTGAGGTACCGATGAAAACACGCAGGTTTTGCACGCGCGCGGCGGGCTTTGTCCTGTCCGCTCTTTTTTTGCAATTATTCTCCGCGAGTCTAATCGCATCTCCTTCTCCGGCTACGCCGAAAGCGGCGAAGCGCGCGACCGCAGAACCTACCTCCGCCGTCGGGCGAATCGAGGTCAGCCGCATCGGCTTGAATGCGCCGATTCTGGAAGGCACGGATCTGGACGTTCTGGCAAAAGGCGTTGGCCACTTTCCCAAAACGCCGCAGCCGGGTCACGACGGCAATGTGGGGCTCGCGGCGCACCGCGACACATTTTTCTTTCCCCTGCGTTATATCCAACTGGGGGACGAAATCACTCTGACCACGCCCGAGGGTTCTTTCCGCTACCGCGTGCATAAAACCTGGATCGTTACTCCGAAACACATCGAAGTCGTGGCTCCCACCGAAGAACCGAGCCTGACGCTGGTGACTTGCTACCCGTTTAACCTTCGCGGCGTGAACGCGCCGAAAAGATTCATCGTCCGCGCTAGCAGGATCGAAGTCGCGGATGCTGCCACGATGACCTCACAAGTCGCGCGGGCTAAAGACTTCTAATTCGCGGGCCGCGCGGCTCTCTTTCAAAATCACAGTTGCTCGCCGACGCTTGCGCTTCGCCACGGGCCGGCTTGATTTGCGCCCTGCCCGCCACTGCCGGCGTTTTAATCCACGCGCGGGAATCATTCCGGTCTCGGCGAAGGTGTGTAGGACGTATCGAGATTGCCGTGTGCATCCAGCCAGGTCACGAGAGAGCTCACGCTGCTCTGGGCCAGCGCGATGCAGGAATCCGCAGCGCCGTAGTACAAATTGAGGGTGTCGCCATCCGGCGCTAGCGTGTATCCGCACGGAAAGACCACGTCGTGCACGTCGCCGATGCGCTCGTAGTCGGCTTCGGGGCTGAAAACCCAGGAATGCCCTCGCTTCAGGCAGTTCTCCGGCTGTTTCAGGTCGAATAGAGCCAATCCCAGCCGATAGATGGAACCCGAGGCCGTTTGCCGCACGCCGTGATAAATCATCATCCAGCCCTTCGGCGTTTCAATGAGCGGCGGCGACATGCCGATTTTGTTGGCGTCCCACCAGCCGCCGCGCCGCGCTTCCAGCATGAGCTTGTGACTTCCCCAGTGTCGCAAGTCCGGTGAATAGGAAATCCAGATGTGCGCTCCCAGGGGCGTCATGGGCCGGTGGACCATCGCCCAGTAATCGCCGATGCGGTGCGGCAACAGCGCCGCGTCTTTGTCGTCCGGAGGCATCACCAGGCCGTAGCGCTCGAAACTGTGAAAGTCCTTAGTCAGCGCCAGTGACACTCCCGGGCCGCCCCAGGAGTACGCCGTGTACACCACCGCGAACTTCTCCAACTCCGGCACGTAGGTGATGCGCGGGTCCTCGATTCCCCACAGCTCTTCGGGAAAATCCTTGGGATTGGCCACCAGCGTCGGCTCGGGATCAATGTGCCAGTTGTCCACGCCGTTGCCGGAGCGCGCGGCACACAGGTGGGAAAGTCCGCGGCGATCCTCGACGCGGCACAGCAGAATCGTAGTTCCATCGGGCAGCAGCGCGGCCGCTGCATTGA
>DASYRO010000170.1:0-2342 GCA_036004385.1 Candidatus Acidiferrales bacterium | reverse complement strand
GCCTTTACGTGGGAGGGCGGACAACAGCCATCCGAGGTGCGCCTCTCCGCTGAGCGCACGCCCTACGGCGCGTTTGTTTCGCTCGAACATTTGCGTCTGCCGCCGGGCGCCTCGCGCCGGGCCATGGAGCGCATGTGGGCGCATTTGCTCGAACGCCTGCGCGTCTATTTCTATTACGGCAAGAAAATCCGCGTGTCTTGAATGCTAGGGCACAATCTATCGTCCCCTGCAAGCCACGGAGAAATTTACGCGCGGGACTCATGGCGCTCTGCGTTTCCTGGACAATTTCTCGCACGGGCAAGGATCGAATGACCGGACAAAGTGGCTCGCTCGGGGTTGCGCCACGCAGAGGGCGGAAGATTTTCTTTGTGCTCGTACTCCTCGCCCTCGGCGCGGCCATTTACGCGCGCTGGATCGAGCCAAACTGGATCGACGTGACGCATCACCAGCTGCGAGCTCCGCTCGCCGCGCCGCTGAAGATCGCGCATCTGACGGACGTGCACACGCGGGGCATGGGCCGGCGCGAGCGCGCCATCCTGCGGATCCTCGACGCAGAAAAGCCAGACTTGATTGTGGTCACCGGCGACACGCTTTCCAACGATGCGACCTATGACGAATGCCGCGCCTTTTTCTCGCGTCTGCACGCGCCGTTGGGTGTGTGGGCGGTCCGCGGCAATTGGGAGAATTGGAAGCCCGTTGCGCGCGAACGCAATTTTTACTCCTCTGCGGGCGTGCGCCTTCTCGTCAATGAAAGCCGGGAAGTGCGCCCGGGTGTCTGGGTGACTGGCCTTGACGATCCATCCTCCGGCTGGCCGGATCTTGGCGCCGCGCTCGCCACGGCGCCTCGCGACGTTTTTACCATTGCTCTTTTCCACGCGCCGGGCTTCTTCGAGAAGGCGGCCGGCAAATTCCGGCTTGCGCTTACCGGCCACACGCACGGCGGCCAGGTTCGCCTTCCGTTTATGGGACCGTTGTGGCTGCCCAGCGGCTGCGGGCGCTTCGTGGAAGGTTGGTATGAAAAAAACGGGTCGAAGATGTACGTGAGCCGTGGGCTGGGAACTTCCATCCTCCAGGTTCGCTTCCTGTGCCGTCCCGAACTCGCGTTCATTACCATTCAGCCGTGATTCGCCCGCGCGCCGCGTAACTTGACTTGCCGCCTTCTGCCGGGTAGTTTGGCAGTGCCCCTTCCCAGCAGGGCAAAGCGGTTTCCTTGTTTGCCGCGTCTAAGTCCATGAGTTTGGAGGGAGAAGTTTCCTTGAGAAAACTTTATTTTGCATTCCTGGCTGTCATCGTTTGGATCGCGTTGCAGCCGGCCGCCAACGCGCAGGCCATTCCCAATCAGGTGCTCAGCTTGTATCCGCGGGAGTCCGGGGAGATTACGTTCCTGGACGTGCGCGCGCTGCGCAATTCGCCCAACTATTCCGAACTAAGAACAAAAGTCCTGCCCGAGCGCTTCCGGCAGCTTGCCGATTGGACAAAATACATCGGCGTGGATTTCGACACCGAGGTGTACCAGTTGAGCTGGGCGTTTCTGCCGGCGGCGGAAGGCGAACAGGTGGGCATGGTGGGCATTGCCGAAGGCAATTTCACGACCAGTGAAATCCAAAAGCTTGCCAAAGAGCGCAAGCTGCCGACTTACCGCCACGCCGGATATCTGGTGCTCAATCTCGGAAAGAATGATCAGGGCCGCGAATTCGTGTTTGCCTTCCCGGACCCCAACACGGCCATCTTCGGTTTCCGCGACATCACCGAACAGATTCTGGACCGGCGCGCGTCGGCCGGCGCGAGTCTCGTGGACAACCGCCCGTTGATGGATGTGATCCGCTCGCTGAACGGGAAATCACCGGTGTGGATCGCGATGGACAGCCGCTTTACACTGCTGGCCGTGCAGCAGATGCTGCCGGAGGTTTCGCGCGTGCCGGGATTTGAAACGCTGGCGGCGCGCTTGCAGAGTTCCTCGCTGCAATTCCAGTTGTCCGATGGATTGCGCGGCACGGCCGCTGTCCGCTGCCAGACTGGTTCCGATGCACTTGTCGGTGCCAAACTGCTGCAAGCCGCGGTGACGTATCAGGCGTTTCGTCTGAATGAAACGCAGCCGGATCTGGCCAAGGTGCTCGGCGAGTTGCGCCTGAATCAGCAGGACGAGCGCGTGGAACTGGCGCTGACCATCGCGCAAGCAAACCTCACGACGCTCATCCAAAGCAACAGCCTGACCATCAAATTCTAAGGGTATAGGGTGTGGGGTGTTGGGTTTAGAAGGAATCAGGAAACCCGGATTCAGTGTCTCCGAGGTGGCCGCCGACTTGTACATTCAACATTCAACCGTTCAACAATTCAACATT